>JAAXHY010000389.1 GCA_012270665.1 Dehalococcoidia bacterium | reverse complement strand
CTCAGGAACACATCATCCAGCGTCGGCGTCCTCAATGTGATTTCGCTGACCTCTACGCCTACGTGGTTCAGCGCCAGCGCGACCCTGCTGATGGCCGCCGCGCCGTTCGACACCTGTATGATGACCTCGCCCCCCGTTACGTCCACCGCGTCCAGGACATCCAGGCCGGACAGCGCCTCTCTGGCCAGTTCCGCCTGACCGTCAACCCGCGCGATTATCACGTCCTTGCCCAGCGAGCGTTTCAGTTCCGCAGGCGTCCCTTCCGCCATCAGCCGTCCGTTGTTGATGATGCCGACGCGATCCGTAAGCGCGTCCGCCTCTTCCAGGTACTGGGTCGTCAGGAAGATGGTCACATCCATCTCCTCGTTGATGCGGCGCACTTCCTCCCAGACACGCGCGCGGCTGATGGGATCCAGTCCCGTCGTGGGCTCGTCCAGGAAGAGTATCTCCGGGTTGTGTATCAGAGACGCCGCCAGGTCCAGCCTCCGCCTCATCCCACCCGAATACGTCCCTATGAACCTGTCTATCGCGTCTCCGATGTCAATCAGGTCCGACAGTTCGTCGAAGCGCGTGTCAACGTCGCGCCTGGACAGCCCGTACAGACGCCCCTGGAGCCTGAGAAGTTCGCGCCCCGTCTGCTTCGGGTCCAGGGCCGCGTCCTGGAGCGCGGCCCCGATGCGAAGCCGAACGTCATTGGCCTGATCCATCACGTCGAATCCAGCTACGGTAGCCCCGCCTCTGGTCGGCAAGAGAAGCGTAATCAGCATCCTCACCAGCGTCGTCTTGCCCGCCCCATTCGGCCCCAGGAATCCGTAGATCTCTCCTCTCGATATATTCAGGTCAATCTCGTCAACGGCCTTCACTTCGCCGAATTCGCGGGCTATGCCTTTGGTTTGCACGGCGTAATCCATCTATCACCTCATCATGTTCATCGTAGAAACAATTGTTCTTTATATTTCTAATAAAAGTAACATTCCAGGAATTGTGGAGTCAACGGAAAACAAAGCTGATTTCGGAGAATTTCGCCGATTCGGGACAGCCTTGAGGATTGGCGGAAATGCGCTAAACAGGAATTGATCGAGCGCCGAATGTCTCAGTTCTCACGCCATCTCAGCTTCCACAGTCCGATACCCATACACACCGACGCGAACATACCCAGAACCACAATTTCCAGGAGAATGTCGGTACGACCCGAAAGAGACTTCATCATGCCGTCCGCGGCGTAGCGCAGAGGCGACACCCACCCGAACGCCTTCATCACGGCGGGAGCCTGCTCCATTGGGAAATACACCGGACTTATCAGCGCCATCAATATCTCCAGCCACCACATTCCTGTGTTCCCCCAGCCTGAGATCCGATATGACTTCGTCAGCCCGACGGTTCACATCTCTGCCGGACAGCCCGCGCAGCTTTCCGAAGATTCTGAGAGTTTCTCGCACAGTGAGCATGTCGAATAGCTGCGCCTCCTGCGGCACGATCCCCATGAAGTTTTTCACCCCAATCGGGTCTTCCACGGCATCCACCCAACCACCAGTGGCAATTCCCCGTGAGAATCCTCACGTCCACCATTCCTCTCACTCGCCATAGACTAACGCTCCTGCCCCGTCATCGTCAGCAGAACTGAAAACTAACAACTAACGACCGAATACTGATTACTCAATCGTTATCGAACCGTTGGACGTCCTCAGCGTCAGCGCGCCCTCTCCGTCGCCGATTACGCCCTCCAGGTGTCGCTTCTTCCTCTCTCCCCGTATCTCCACCTCCCTGTCGCAAACAATCGAACCGTTGCTTGTCCTAGCGCTCACTCGCAGGCTCGCCTCGCCTCCAAGCGTCGCGTCTATGCTTCCATTCGACGTCACAAGCCTGCTCTCCTTGCGCGGAAGAATCTCGCCCCTGAATCGTATCCTGCCGTTCGAGGTCTCCGCGTCGAACGTCCCGCGCCCATCCAGCGCCTCTATCCTTCCATTGGAGGTTTCCAGCCTGAAATCCCCCTCCAACCGCCTGCAGTTGATCCTGCTGTTCGACGTTCGCATCTCGAAATTCCCGGAGACCTCTTCCGCCTCGATACGCCCGTTCGACGTCCGCGCCGTCCCAACTCCCTCTATCCGGCGCAGAACGACGCGCCCGTTGGTCGTCTGGACATCCAGGTTCGCATTCCGCGGCAGCGAAACCCTGATATAAGCCCCCCGATTCAGAAATCTCCATCCCAGGAACGAGCGTCTTCCGCTTGGCTTCGTCCGGACCAGGATAGTGTCTCCCTCCTGCATCGCCAGGTAGTCCACCAGCTCAGGGTGTCTGATTTCAGCGGAGACCTCTACACTGCCATCCGCGCTGTCCCCGACTATCTCCACCATCCCGTTGAAGTTATCCACCACCAACGTCGGAACCCCCTCCACCCGAAAACTGTCCGCCCGCCTCTCGCTGATGGAACTATCCGCCACGTCCTCCGCGCTTGCCGCCGCCGCGACGACCGACCGCGCCGTAGCCACTGCGCTCCTCACGGTGGTGGTGACCGCCTGCTCTATCTTGTCGTCTATCGTCTCTTCCGAACTCACAGAGTGAGACTCCCGACTGTCCAGAACCTCCAGCAGCCGCTCCGCCTCATCCGCGGAGATCTTCCCTTCCGCCAGCAACCCCAAAACTCGCCTTCTGTCTTCCTGCGCCATCGCTATTTACCCCTCGCCTCATTTGATGGTTCAATCGAACTTGCGATGGTGATACCGCCCATCCGCAGTCTTGTTATGCTCAGGCAGCCGACCAGTCCTGCGCTTATAACCCTGAATCTTCTTCGCTTCAAGACGCTCGGCCGCTTTCCTGGATATCGGCTTTGATTCCACAGCGAGTTTCCCACCCTTAGCCAATTTCCCAGACTTGCGATGCTGGTCGGCTCTCCGCTCTGGATTGTTGGTCGAACCGACGTAAGTTCGTATTCCCTTTGAATCATATATCGAGTACACCTTGGCTGCCCCACTAGGAGCCTTGCGATTGGCGCCACTCTTTGCCCCTGAGCGCCTACCGGA
>JAAXHY010000125.1 GCA_012270665.1 Dehalococcoidia bacterium | reverse complement strand
GACGCGCGAGCGGCTAGGGAGGCCGGTCTCTGATGGTGACTATGTAGAGCGCGCCATCGTCCGATCTGCGGTAGGTGACTATCACCCCAAGTCCCTGAAGCATATGCTCCCGCGCGTGGCTGGGAGTGAATTCCACGAATCTCTGTCCACCCGCGTGAAACACCAGGGACGTTCCTGTATCGTCAGTTACCTCGATTGATTCGAGGTCGAGGAGAGTCCGCGCCTCGACATTCGTAATCAGACCCTCGAACACGCCCTCGGAAGCCCCCGATCCGTCTCCATCTCCGCCGCAGTACGTCCCAAATGCAAGCGCGACTACTACGACGCATGATTTTGTTATTTGTTTAAGAAAAAACTTGAACATAATTCAGCTTGCCCATTTGCTCAAGAGGTCTTTAACTTTTATCCAGTAGGCGAGTGCGAGAGAGGGATTCAATGAAAAAGTCACTGATATTTACCGTACTGGCAACCGTAGTACTGCTGGCGCTAGGCAGCGTGCCTTCACGGACGGCAGAGGCGCAGCAATTTTTCGACAAGTTGACCGTCGTGGCCATAGACCGTTATTCGATCTCCTCCGGCGACGCGAACGAACAACTGGTAAATACCTTTCTGGGATTGCTCGTCAATCTGAAAGAGAGCGAGACGATAGCGTTCACGTTTACGGACGATGCGACCAACATCTACGGACCTCTCTCCACGGACGCCGACGGATTTGCCGAACTGCAATCGCAGGTGAACGCCGCCGTGGGGTCGGGATACGCTTCCGCGCCGGTTGACCTCGCATCCTCACTGACGAGCATATACGATTACATGACCTCGGTACACGCGCGAGAGGGAGCAAGTATCTACCTGGTAAGCGCCAGTGGGGAATATACCACTTCGGACCAGGTATCCGCAGACATTGGCTTAGCGCTCGATCCCATAATCGAAGAGGGCTGGGACGTATTCGCGGCGACAACGCCCGGAACCAATAGCGCGCTTGTATCGGATCTGTACAAAATCAGCGTGAACAGCGGCGGTGAGTCTTTCGCCCTTACGATGCCCGAAGGCATCGAAGAATTCATGGACCGCTCTCTTCGGATGAAGAGTAAGGGGGCGCTGAATCATGTAGGGCAAGCGAACCTGTCGGACAATTCGGTGTTCGAGGTTGACCTGGATATCGTTCCAAGCACGCGGTGGGCGAATGTAGTCTTCGTAAGAGAAGACCCGCAAACGTCGTTCAGGATAACGAACCCGGACGGGCTGGAATCTTCGTACGGGGATCGGACTTCGTCGTCGGTCATCGAACTCCCGCACATGGTCATATGGCAGGTGAGCGATCCGGCGCAGGGCAACTGGAAGGCGGAGGCGCGCGGCGGCAGCGGAGTGGTATCGGCGAATCTTCATCTGATAAACAGGTACACCGTCGAACTTCAGCACATGGGCGCGGTGCCGGTTGACCACCCCGAAACGCTGATCGTGGCCGCGGTGCTGGACAGGGGGGAACTGGTGTCGCCGGACGCGACGGTCGAAGCGCGAGTCACCAGACCCTCGGGAGACTCCATCGTTCACGAACTGAACGACGGAGGTGTGGAAGGTGACTCTATTCCGCTGGACGGATACTTCTCGCTCACGCTTCCGCCCCTAACGGAGGAAGGCAGATATGACGTGGAGCTGCGTCTGTCCTGGCCTGACGTTGACCACTCGATAATATCGTTGGCGGAGTTCGAAGCTCAGCATTTCCCGACTATCGAAGTGACTCCCAACATGGTGGAAGGGCTGAAGCCGGGCGTTACTGAGAAGATAGCGTCGGTGTTCGTGAACATCAATGGCCAGCCTTACACAGCTCTTACGGACGAGGTTACGGTGTTGGTGAGCGGCAGCGACGACACTCCCGCGGGCGAAGTCACCAAGATACCGCATGAGATAGTCACGCTGGGCAAGTCGTATGGATTCGACATCTACTACACGCCGCCTACAGAAACTCGGTCCTCAGTGATATTCGGGCTGAATATCGAATACGCGGGCAGGCAGTACATCTATTCGACGGACTCGATGGTGGTGTCTTCGCTCCCCATTCCGGTGTCGGCGGGTCAGTCGCCCGCGCCGGTCACGGCTCCGATACCCGCGCCGGCAGCGGCCCCGGCCCCCGCGCCCGCGCCACCGGTGGCTCCGCCAGTCGCTCCGCCGCCGCAGGTGGAAGACTCACAGGTGAGCTTCCCCATGGAGGCGATCACAATTGCGCTGGCGGTAATCGGAATAGCGGCGCTTGCGGTGATTCTGTATTGGCTGACGAGACCCACTCCGTTCGGCTATATGTACACCGAGGAAGGCGAATTGCTGGTGGACTTCGCCGGAATCACCCGCCGGCCGGTGGACAACGTAATGAAGCGCAGCAGGATTGACGGGGACGAGATCCACCTGCCCGGATTCGATGGGGTGTCGTTCGTGTTCGGCTCGGACACGGTAACGATGGTCTCAGTACGGGTGCTGCCCAATACGGTCAGGGTGAACAACCAGCCGGTCACAGACACGATGCTGATACACGACAACAGCCTGATAGGGGCGTCTGGGAGGATTTACTTCTTCAGGTACATCTCTCCTGAAAGCGCTCCGGAGAGTGGAAACGTGGAGACGGGCGGCGACGATAATGGGAGAACCCAGTCCCATCCGCGGATGAGGAACATGGAGAGCAGCGCCTGATTTCCGAATAGAAGATACCCAGCGCGATTAGCCCCTTCCTCCGCCACTCTGGCGGGGGAAGGGCATTTTGTTTTCGTTAGATGAGCCTGGCAAACTCGTCCCTTGATACACCTGCTTCCCGCAAGAGACTTCTGAGCAGTCCACGACCAAGTTGTCTGTGTCTGGGGACTGATAACTTGGGCCTGGATGGATGTATCAAGTGGCTGCCTCTAGTATGATCATGTGTGTAGCCGATGCGCCTCATGGCTCTGACGAAATCAGCCCCGGACATGACCGGAAGGCGCGCCTTGCTAAACTGCTACCTCGATCTCCTGAAGTTCAGAGTATGACGGCAATGGCTCTCCATGTTTTTCCATGCTCTCGGTGTATGCATGAATAGCCTCAGAGATGTTGGCGATGGCGTCTTCCCTGTCAACGCCCTGTGAATGACATCCGGGCAAAGCTGGACAACTGGCTACTATAAAGCCATCCTCGTCTTTCTCAAGTGTTATCACGAACTTCATAGCTTGTCTCCCCTATCGGATTTTACTCTTCTATGACGCGAATCGTTGTTATGACGTCGCCGGGGGTGGTGGC
>JAAXHY010000368.1 GCA_012270665.1 Dehalococcoidia bacterium | reverse complement strand
TCAACCCTGGGTTCCCGCCTTCGCGGGAACGACGAGTAAGTGTGCGGGAATGACGAGTGGTAATCGGAGTATGTCATATTCACATGGTTTTGGTAATAGGCCGTCAAATATCATTAGTTTTTAGTTATTAGCGAAATCACCGCGCTTGCGTTCTGCGAGGTCAGTATGGGATCGGTCAGTGGAAGCGGTTTTGTAACGCGAGTGTGAGATATGCCACCAGCCCAACTACAGGAAATCACTTACTCCCTGCTTGACGATATACTATACGATTTGTATTGTTATTGATACGTAGAGTTGACCACACAGACGAAAACTAAGAATTTTGAGGAGGCAGGTCATGGCGCGAAAAGAGTGCGTAGGAGGCGACATTGGCAACCGTAGCAAGATTTCCGTGGGGAAGGTTAGTTGTCAACGCTAACGACCATAACCCGCCGCATGTTCGTGTCATACTGACAGATGGAAGTGAATATCGAATGAATCTGTTATCTAATGATTTTATGGACACGCAACGCCCATGAGGAAGGCCACAGAGGGAAATCGAGAGAGCGTACAGAGAGAATATCTTAGAAATATGGCTTGAATGGGAAAGGCTTCATCCAGAATGAACAATGGCGTGATTGTCTGTTTCCGCATTGCCAACCTGGGAATCGGAGATAGGGTAGAAAGGTAGATTGAATTTGGTACAAGCTGCAACGGTTCAGGGTGCGGAGCGCATGATGATAGGCGTGGAAGCGACGTATGATGGGCTGCGAGTCTCCTTTGCGGATGGGCTTGTGTCCTTCGCGCCGTGGGAGAGCGTGGCGGGGATTGATGGACAGGCTGATGTGGCTTCGATTGACGTGGATACGCCTTACGAAGCGGTTTTCAGGACGCGGGCAGGGGACAAAGTGGAGATACCCTGGGATTTCGCGCGGCATTTCGGGGACGCCGAGTACAGGGACCGTATGGCGGAAGAGACTCTGATCGGACGGCGCAAATTCGCGGAGCGACTGCGCCGCTTGAGACGCGAGGCGGATATGTCCCAGCAGAAACTGGCGGATCTAAGTGGAGTGGGCAGGGTTACGATTGCGAGGATAGAGGGAGCGGTACAATCTCCTAAGCTGGACACTATTCAGAAGTTGGCAGCGGCGATGGGATACCCTGCTCAGGCTCTGTTTATGGATGACTGGGACGACCTTACCGCCGCCGACTAGCGTCCAGCCAGCTTTCCCTGCGTCTGCTCTTCCAATTCGGCGACCTCTGGCGGCATGGCGTCGCCGAAGTCGGTGATCTCGTACAGCGGGCGGATCTCGATTTCGCTCGGGCCGGGCATCGGGTTCGGACAGCGTTTCACCCACTCGACCGCTTCGTCCATGTCCCTGACCTCCCACAGCCAGAACCCGGCGACCAGCTCGCCGGTCTCTGAGAACGGCCCATCGCTGACGATGCGGTCGGGACCGTCGAACGCGACGCGCTTGCCCTCGGACGACGGCTTGAGACCGTCGCCGGTCTGCATGATGCCCGCCTCGGCCAACTCTTCATTGAATTTACCCATGGCTTCGAAGAGTTCAGTCGAGGGCATGACGCCCGCTTCGCTGTCCACGGTCGCCTTCACCAGGACCATGACTCGCATCTTACCGACTCCTTGCATCGCAATCGAATTGATTCAGTATATACGCTGCTGTACGACGAATGGCAATCAAGGTATTAGCCGAACGGGGTCTTCAAAGTCTCTCGCGGTTTCGCCTGATGCTTCATTCTATGCTACAAT
>JAAXHY010000409.1 GCA_012270665.1 Dehalococcoidia bacterium | reverse complement strand
CTATATCGTCGGCGATAGGTCCCTGCACGTCTTTCTCGGTGGGGGTGAGCATCAGGCCGCTGGCTGAAAGCTGCTCGATTATCCAGACGATCCGGGTATGAGCGTCGGGGAACCAGTGACGCATCGCGTGCCAGGGTTCCTCGGCGGGCCATATCCCTTCGCCCAGATAGGGGCCGGCGTCAACCTCGGCGGCCCTGAGATAGGAATGGACGGTGGCCCGAATGTCAACTATCTCCGAAATCTTCTCCTGGACGTGGCTGTAAACGTTGATGCCTATGGCGTCGGCTATCTTGTGGGTAACGCCGAGCATGAAGTCGAGCTTGGCGATGTTCTTGACCGCTACCTGCTGCATGTACTGACGCCACCACCTGCCCCTGCGGATGTTCTCGTTCCCCAACTCCACGTCGTTGTATGAGAAGACGCGCTCCCATGGAATCAGAACGTCGTCGAAGATAGCCATACAGTCCATCTCGTCGTAGAAGCCAGAGAGAGGGTAGTCGAACGCCGAAGCGCCGCGGTCATAAGACTGCCTGCATACGAACTTCAGTCCCGGTGTAGCGACAGGAATGGCGAACCCAATGGCATACATCGAAGACTCCGGCAGGTCCGGACGGAGCGGACGGTAGAGAGGGGCGACGATTTCATCCGAGAATGGGGCGAGCGTTGCCAAGAGCCTCGCCCCGCGCACTATGACTCCCTCCGAGGTGGTGTCCACGACGCCTAGCGCGATGTATGGGTCATCGAGTTGGCTTATGTCGGCGGCGCGGTTGGTCTGAGGGTGGCCGAAGGTGTGGGTCAGGCAGAGGTCGTTCTCGCTGACGTATTCGTAGTAGTTGATCACGTTGTCGCGGTAGCGGGGGTCGTTCTCGCCGTAGCACTCGGCCATCTGGCGCATAGCGGCTACCACAACGTTCACATAGTCAGGAGTGCGACCAAGCATACCGAAAGAGTGGCGGGCGGTTACCTCGAACGCCTTGCGTCTTCTTACTAGGTCGTCAACCGAGTGGGGAATCATGTAGGAAAGCGATATAGGGTCGCCCGTGGTCGCGGACTCGAAGGCCATGAGATCGCGGGTGTCGGGACTACGCTGGAGGTCGTACACGCCCGCGAGGGTCTTTGCCATACGCGCGAGTTTGGGGTGAGTGGTTACGTCCTCGACACGTTCGCCCTCCAGCCACACTTCCCTGTCGTCTCTCAGCCCTTCGAGGAATTCTTCGCCTGACCGCACTGACATGGGACACCTCCACCGAAAGCTGAGACTCGGGCTTGGGAATCTATCCTCAGCGACGAGGCCGGATTCCCATAGCAATAAGGCCACCCGGTTGGGCGGCCTTCCTCAACGTATCTCTATTCTATGGTCGGGGAGACTGGATTCGAACCAGCGACCCCTTGCACCCCATGCAAGTGCGCT
>JAAXHY010000537.1 GCA_012270665.1 Dehalococcoidia bacterium | reverse complement strand
GAGTGGCGCATAGCCGAGATGGACCATGTCGAGGATGTCAACGTCGAGCTTACCTTCGACCCGCCCTGGACGCCTGACATGATCACCGAAGAGGGCAAGAAGTTGCTCGGTCTGGACTAGCCTTCCGGCGCGGCGCGGGAGACCACGCTGAAAAACCATTGCGAAGAAACGATGAAGGGGCGGCCTGAATTGGGTCGTCCCTATGCTTGTGGCGGCAGGCCCCAAAAGGGCGGGAGATTACGATGACCCAGCAGATGGACCCCAATCAGCAGGCTCAGGCGAGGGCCAGAGTCGAGGCGATGCGCCGCCAGTTCGATCAGAAGCGCGCCATATCCGAGTCTCTTTCGCGCATCAAGCACAAGGTGGGAGTATATAGCGGCAAGGGCGGCGTGGGAAAGACTACGGTGGCGGTGAACCTCGCCGCCACGCTGGCGAACGACGGCGCGAATGTGGGCGTGCTGGACGTGGACATAGACTGTCCGAACGTGATTCGCGCCATGAAGGTCGCGGAGGCGCCTCTGGTCGGCGAGGACCGCAAGATGATCCCGCCTGAGCGGTTTGGCGTGAAAGTCATGTCCATGGGCTTCTTCCAGCAGAACGAGGAAGAGGCGATCATCTGGCGCGGCCCAATGATTCACAACGCCATCAACCAGCTCTTGCAGTCCACAGAGTGGGGAGACCTGGATTACCTGCTTATTGACCTGCCTCCCGGTACGTCGGACGCGCCGCTCACCGTGATGCAGTCGCTCGACATGGACGGATTCGTGGTCGTCACCACGCCGCAGGAACTGGCGAAGATAGACGCGATACGCTCGGTGAACATGATCAAGAAACTGCACATCGAAGTGCTCGGGGTGGTCGAGAACTTCTCGGGGGACATATTCGGGTACGGAGCGGGGGAAGAGCTCGCCGAGCGCCTCGAAATCCCGTTCCTGGGCAGGATAGAGATGCGCGCCGCCTACCGCGACACGTCCAGGCCCGCGGTTCTGAACGACAATGCGGTGCTGGGCGAGTACAGGGGGATCGCGGAGGGAGTTACGTCGGCCCTAGCGACCTCCTAATCCATCTTACGACGACGAATCAGGCCCCTTCGACAAGGCTGCCTCGAGATCCAATGCGTGCATCGGATGGACCCGTATCGAGCGGATGGACCGTTTGAGGATTTCATCCTCCACCAACAGCAGCCTGTAGTTGTCCGGCGTGTCTGTCATCAGCTCGGCTATTTCCGCGAAATCGTAGTATCGGTAGATGTCGTATATCTCTCTCAGAGGACCGAAGTATCGTTCGTCATACGGGGGATGCACATTGGACATTATGTACAGCGCGGCTCCCCGAGGAAAGATGCGGGGCAACAATCGAGTCATCCTATCCGCAGACAGAAATTGGCGGTATATATCGACTCTGCGTTCTCGCTCTTCAGGGTCCAGCCTCCACAGCCAGTTGGGAATTGGCGTATTGTCAGCGTCGGCCCCCGCGTGCGCGTCAAAGGGCGCGCGCCACTGCATCGTGAAGAAACCGTTGGGATGGCGAGCATGGATCTTCTCGGCGACGCCGGCCGCCAGCCGAACGATGTCCTCCCTGGGCTGAATGTCGAATTTGGTATCCGCCATATCGGGATATGAGAAATTCGGAATCGTATCCATTCGTATCTGGCGAACTATGGTCTCATAGCGTTCATTGTCCAAGGGGGTGACTACATCGTTCTGACCTATGAGAAGCGGCGATTGCGATGCGCTTCCATAAAAGATACGGGGGGAGGCATTATATGCAACAAAGTTCAGGGGCTGCCGTCTGCCATTCCTGGTGGCGTAGGAGTTGTCCAAATCGTAGTAGTCGGTGAACTCTCCGCTCGCGGGGTTCTTCCCCAAGTTGTGCGTCTTCGACAGCCCTATCGGAAATACTACGGCGGCGCGTCCCAAGTGGATAGCCTCGCCCAGCAGTTTTTGGAGTACCGTGAGATTATGCTGTAATCCGGCATCCGCGATTGGAGAGTGGAGCCGTCTTCGCGCGTATAAGCGCATGAGGAGATACGCGCTCGCAGTCTTGAGGTCTCCCTGCTTCATCCGACTCGCTATGCCGCGCAGACTAGGAGGCAGCGGCGCATAGATCAGGTATCGGTCACGGGACATCTCTCACCTTGCGAACGTATATGCGGCCTGTCCTAAGTCATAGGCGCAGGCCGCCGGATAATCCGCGTCTATGACGCATCCCGGAATATCCGGAAGCGCTATCGCTCCTCCCAAAAGCATAGACGGCCTCGGCGGCCGTCCATGCGTCGTTTCTCCAGTCGGACGCTACTCGCCGCGCTCCGGCAGGGACGCGACCGCGTATCCGGGGGTGGTGCGCTGGCCCTCGTGGGTCTCGAGCCAGATTTCGCACTCGACGATGTTCTCATCGCTCTGCTGGTACTTCTTCTTGACCACGCCCTTGGCGAAGACCGGGGTCCCGGGAACGTCCATTCCGCGATACTGGACACTGAGCTTCTTGAGCGTTCCCCACTCGCCGATCCAGTCGGTCATGACCTGCCCCAGGAAGGCGTTCTTAAGCGCGCCGTGCAGGATGACGTCCGGCAGGCCGTTGTTCTTGGCGTATCCCAGATCGTAGTGAATCTGGTAGTAGTCGCCGGAAGCTCCCGCGTACATCACCAGTTGCTGGGTGGTGGGGTCCTTACGCAGGGTGGGGATATCCATCCCCTCTTCCACATCGTCGAAATATACCTGTTCTGCCATGAAGTTCCTCCCCCTTGGCTCTCTGATACTTTCCCTACGGCTGGTAGCTGATTCCGGTGGTCCTCTGGATCGCGACCGTAGAGCCGAACTGGTTTACGTACTTGGTCTCGCGCTGTATGAACAGCATATTGCCCAGGCGTCCGGGGCGCTCGAATATGTTGGATATCATGGTGGACACCGCTATCCGGTCTCCGGGTCGGACGGGCTCGTAGTATTCCCATTCGCTCCCGCCGTCCAGGTTGGCGGAATAGGGGCTGCTGACGTCCACCTTCATCTCGCCTGAACGAAGCGAGCGGAAGAACGTCGGAGGCGCGACCATTCCGCCGTACCTCGACTGCCTCGCCGCCTCTTCGTCGTTGTAGATCGGGTTCGTGTCGCCGATGGCGCGGGCGAACTTGATTATCGCGCCCTTCTCAACGTCGTTTACATAGACCTCGGACTCTACGCCGATAGCCGCTCGCATCTCATCCGTGATCGCCGATTCCTGAGTCATTTACAAACACTCCCGGACAGTGAATACCTGCCTCTGAAAATCTCGTCCAAGTTTAAGACCGAGGCCGCTAGGTGTCAAGGAAAGCTGAGCCTTCACCTTATTCTGACGGGATGGTTGCAGGCCGGCCAGGATTCCCTTTGCTCTGACTCATTTCTTATAGGTCCAAGAAACATATTCTACCTCTCCGGCGTTCCCAATACGTTCACCGCACTCCCTCCCGCCCTCTGATACAATGTGCGTCCAATTCGCCACTGCATGATCCTAGGATAGAGAGCCTTGCAGCCAGGACGCGCCCAGACATATACGGTGGCACACAGCGCAGCCCATGATTCGGCGCCGACGTTCACGCTCCAAGCCACGGACGCCGACGCGCGCTCGGGTGTCCTGCGAACCGCGCGCGG
>JAAXHY010000160.1 GCA_012270665.1 Dehalococcoidia bacterium | reverse complement strand
CCCGTGTCGGTTCGACTCCGACCTTCGGCACCATTTCACCAGCTTAGAGTATGCGGGCTTTCTCAGGATTCTCGCGATTATCGAGTCTCGCCTCTCCCTGTAGCCCTGCCGCCTGGGAGCCGCCGGCTCGTACAGGTACAGAGGTTCAAGGATGTATCTGGGGTCGCCAGCCATCTCGACCATCGGCGCCATGAAAGCCCAGTCGTTGGCCAGGTCTATCCATTCCCCGTCAAGCTTGAGGTCCTCGATGTCTATAGCGTCCATCAGATATTTTCTGAAGGTGCGCAGGTGCTGCCACACGTTGCTACTTCGGGACCGCGGGTTTCCGAGGTCGACGGGATAGGTCGCCTCCTTGTCCAGCCTGAGCATCGATCCCACCGTTAATTCCGCGCCACCGTCATATTCAGCCCGCAGCCTGTCCAGAACGCGCTGTCCTATCAGGGCATCATCGGCGTCCAGGGTGATAATCACGGTCTCAGGATCGGCGCAGAACCGTGTGACTACGTTCCAGGTGTTATAGAGCGTGCCGCGGCGAGTCGAATTCCGAACAAGCGTGACACGGTCGGCGTGGCCACTGAACAACATCTCGGCGTAGTCGCCAAAGCCATTGGTCGACGCGTCGTCCACCACGACCGCGCCCCAGTCGCTGACCTTCTGAGAGACTAAGGAGTCGAAACAGCGTCTGAACCTGCTCGGCTCGACATTCCGCCCGCATATTACGAACACGAAGGACTCACTCCGCTTTGGACCCGCCCAGTCCTCTACCGTTCCGGCCAGATCAACGCTTCCCAGTTGGACCGTGGGAACGTAACCTCTTTCGACCGCCTCTATGATGTCCAACAGGTCACTTACATCGGTTTTGCGCTCGTTCAGTACGTGAATGAATGCCGTGTCAGGATTTCCGCCCCTATACGAACGGTGTTCACCGGAAGCGATGAGCCGGTCGAACGCGCGGTGCCATGGCACCGCGAACCTGCCATTCTCAAGCTCGTTCGGTATGGGGAGCGCTGCCTGGAGCCTCTCACGATCGAACAGACATCCCCTCACCTCGACGCGCCAGGCCCCGTTCCGGCCTTCATACGTATAGGCAGGCCGCTCTGACCCGCATACGCTCAGCGGCACGAAAAGCGCTTTGGGATCCCCGCGCAGTACATTTACCATATCGTTCA
>JAAXHY010000262.1 GCA_012270665.1 Dehalococcoidia bacterium | reverse complement strand
GGCGTATCAAGTCCGTCTGCGACAGGCATGAAGTCCCGCTCAAGGCCGCCGCCCTCCAGTTCGGACTAGCCCATCCCGCCGTGGCCGCCACTATACCAGGCCCTAGGACCCCCGAAGAGGTGTCCGAGAACGTGGAGATGGCCTCTTTCGATATCCCATCCGATCTCTGGGCCGAACTCAAGTCCGAAACTCTGATACCCTCCGAAGCCCCAACGCCCGCCTGAGCTATAACCGGAGACCGACATGAAATCCCTCGCCATGACCCTAGACCTCGTGGACGACCCGGAGGTGATAGCCAAGTACAAGGCGTACCACCGCGAAGTCTGGCCCGAGGTCATATCCGGCCTGCGCTCCATCGGTGTCGCAAGGATGAAGATATTCCTGCTGGGTACCCGGATGTTCATGTATCTCGAAGTCCCTGATGATTTCGACCTCGCCACCGACTTCCAGACATACACCGACTCCTCGACCAGGGCCAAAGAGTGGGACGAACTCATGCGAAACTTCCAGTCACAGGCGCCCGGAGCCAAAGAGGGCGAGTGGTGGGCTGGTATGGAAGAAGTATTCGACATAGATTGGTTCTGAACCCATGGCCGACCAACACTACACAGTCGACAGCCACCACCACTTCTGGGACATATCCAGGCTGGATTACCCTTGGATGCCGCCCGGCCCCAGCGTAGTCCGCCGCAACTACCTGCCGGACGATCTCAAGCCCCTGATTGACGAGGCGGGCATACAAAAGACCGTCCTCGTGCAGGCGCAGCAGTCCCTCCAAGAAGCCAATTTCCTGCTGGACATAGCCGAATCCAACGACTTCGTGGCCGGCGTCGTCGCCTGGGCGGATGTACAGTCGCCTAATATAGGCTATGACCTCGACACTATTATGAGGCGCGACAAGCTGGTCGGCATCCGCCACCAGGTCGAGGACGACCCCGACGACGACTGGCTCACCCGCGACGCTACCATCCGAGGGCTGCGGGAGATAGCCTCGCGCGACCTCGCCTACGATATGCTTGTCAGGCCGCGCCACATGAAACACATCCCGACCGTCGCCGAGAAGGTTCCTAATCTCCGCGTCGTCATTGACCATATCGCCAAGCCGCTCATAGCGCGGGGCATAGTCGAGCCTTGGGACGCCCTTATGAAAGACATAGCCGACATACCCGGCGTCCACTGCAAGGTCTCCGGCATGGTCACCGAGGCCGATCACTCCAACTGGAAGGTCGCCGACCTCATCCCGTATGTCTCTCACGTCAGAGAAGTATTCGGAATGGAAAGGCTTATGTTCGGCAGCGACTGGCCGGTGTGTCTGTTCGCCGCTTCATATAAACAAGTGGTAGATGCCGCCATCGAGTCCATCGGCCCTATGACCGCCGAAGAGCGCGCCGGATTCATGGGCGGCAACGCCGCAAGATTCTACAAACTCTAGGGGGAAATCACTGTGCCAACAGTACAAGCGGACAGACTGACATTCATAGCCGCCGAACTTCTCAAGGGCGTGGGCGCCAGCGAGGAGGAAGCCGAGATAATATCCCGACACTCCGTCGGCGCCAACCTCGCCGGACACGACTCGCACGGCATCATTCAGATACCGACATACATAGACAGAGCCAAGCGCGGCCATATCGTGCCGGGCGCTCCGTTCGAGATAGTCAGGGACACCCCGACCACCACTGTCGTTGACGGACACTGGGGATTCGGATACGTCGTCTCGGAGCGCCTGATGAACATGACTATCGAGAAGGCCAAGACAAGCGGGGTGGCCGCCGCGACCGTCTTCCGACAGAGCCACGTCGGGCGCGTCGCCGACTATCCCATCATGGCCGCCCAGAGCGGGTTGATAGGCATTATGACCGCCGACTC
>JAAXHY010000529.1 GCA_012270665.1 Dehalococcoidia bacterium | reverse complement strand
CACCGCGGCCAGCTCGCGCTCTACGTACGGCTACTGGGCAAGACGCCGGCACTGACGAAGCTGATCCAGGGCGGCGGGTAGGATTACCGAGCGTATCGTTCGCCGATTTGGTGGCCGGAGACA
The DNA here is from genome assembly GCA_012270665.1 of Dehalococcoidia bacterium. The sequence goes on along the minus strand of JAAXHY010000529.1, from coordinate 1,178 downwards.
ACGCAATGGACAAAGAGCTGCAGAATCTGATCGAGTCGTCCGAATTCCAGCAGTACCACGAGGCACACCGGAATCCAACGTTCAACCTGTTCGACGTGCTTCGCAATGCGGAGTTCGAAATCCGCCACAGCAACATTCTGGAGTGGCTATTGGATCCGGGCGAGACGCACCGCGCGGGCAGCAGGTTCTTGCGCGAGTTCATCCAATGCCTGAACGACAATGCAGGTGCCGCAGGAATCAAGCGCTTTCCCGTACCGGCCAGCTTCGAGAAGAACAACGTCAGAGTCGTGCGAGAGTTGCACCGGGCGGATATCGCCATTTTCTTCAAGGAATCCCGCCGGTGGATCATTATCGAGAACAAGACCGGAGAGAGGTCTTCCCAGCACTACAAGCAGGTAAAGATCTACGAGAGAGACTATCGGAAGAGGTACAAGGGCCAGTGCGATGACGTCCATAGCGTCCTGTTGACAACATCGAGTGAGGGAGACGACTCTGAGCGCGAAGTCATCCACCTGAGCTGGTCAGACATTCAAGAACGCATCGAGCGCGTCCGCGACAAAGTCGATTCCGAGAACGATGAAATACGCAGCTTTCTGTCTCAGTACCTTGACATCATCAAGAGGTTGACCACTTCATTCAGGTTCGAGAGGAATTACTTCACCAAGCTCGTGGGCGCACACAGGCCTGTCCTGAAGGGACTCCTCAAGGAAAGAACGCAAGAGCAGGAAGAGCAGTCACTGGTCAAGGACATATCACGCGACTATCGAGCGACCATCGAGCGTCTCGTGAGTGACTTCGGCCGGGAACCGAAACGGCTGGGAAGGTCAATCCAGGCCTTTCTGAGAGCGACCAGAGAAATAAAGGCGAAATTGCTACCCGACAAATATGGAACCGACTTTTGGTTGTCTTGGCGAATGGACGACGTGGCGACAGCGTTGGGCATCGACTGGCGAATAAGGTGGGAGATTGCGCTCTCGCATCGTCGAGTGTGCGCCAACCTGTACTTCGAGCTGAACAGCAAGACTAGGCCTGTCATCGAGCGGATCGAGAAGGGGTGCGGCTCTTTCTCGTCGGCGGTCCAGAGGCCCAGGGGATCTGCGAGCGGCATGAAAGAACTACTTGACCCGTCGAAGGCGGGGTGAGGCGGGCGATGGGGGCGGCTCGGTGACCGGCGGCGG
>JAAXHY010000344.1 GCA_012270665.1 Dehalococcoidia bacterium | reverse complement strand
CATCGTCCCCGACTTTGCAAAGGCCCCTGGGTACCGATATAGATTTCCGGCCATCTGATGCCTTCGTGTCGGTTAGTGCCCTTCACAAGTGTTAGGTTTTTAGCTTTCCCTTGACCGCCGCGACTCGAACGACCTAGAATTGGTGCAGACTTACAGCTATCAGCAGTACAGGATCAGATGAATTGGGAACCGCATAGTTCTCTTCAGGCGAATAACATTCTCGACTATGTAGCCTCTCGCGGGTTGTGTCCGAATTGCGCGAGAGGCTTTTGCATGTTTCGACTCACGCTCGAATCTGACCCCAAAGAATGATGTTCGTGGCCGGGTGCGTGCCCGAGCGCCCCACCCGCCACAACTAGGAGAGAAACAAAGATGACGCTGCAAGTTGATTCCGAACTGATAGAGTTGCGGACGCGCATAAGGCACTCCGCGGCCCATGTCATGGCCGATGTGGTCAAGACGCTCTTTCCCGACGCGAAGGTTGGCATAGGCCCGCCCACGGATGACGGCTTCTACTACGACTTCATGGTCGAAAACCCGTTCACGCCGGAGGACATCCGGCGAATCGAGAACCGTATGCGCCGGGTAATCAAGCGCAATCACAAGTTCGAGTACAGGGAGTATTCGCGGGCGGAGATCAACGAACTCAACGCCGGCGAGCCGCTCAAGCTGGAAGTCATCGCCGAGATCCCCGAAGGCGAGCCGATCTCTACGTACACGCACGGCGATTTCGAGGACCTCTGCGCCGGGCCGCACGTTGAATCCACCGGCAAGATTCCCGCGTTCAAGCTGCTCAACGTCGCTGGAGCCTACTGGCGTGGCGACGAGAACCGCCCGATGCTCCAGCGCATCTACGGCACGGCGTTCGAGTCCCAGGAAGCCTTGGACGAACATCTCGAAAGGCTGGAGGAGGTGCGCAGACGCGACCACCGTGTCGTCGGGCGCGACCTCGACCTGTTCTCCGTCCACGACGAGACCGGCCCGGGCCTGATCATCTGGCACCCGAAAGGCGCGCGCGTCCGCGGGCTGGTCGAAGACTTGTGGAAGCGCGAGCATTACAGGTGGGGCTACGACCTGGTTTATACGCCTCACATCGGGCGTTCCACCCTGTGGGAGACGAGCGGCCACCTGGAGAACTTCAAAGAGAATATGTTCGCGGCGATGGACATGGAAGGCCAGGACTACTACCTCAAGCCCATGAACTGCCCGTTCCATATCATGTACTATCGCAATAGCCTTCGAAGTTACCGCGATCTTCCCATGCGCATAGGCGAACTGGGTTCGGTCTATCGCTACGAGAGGGGAGGCACGCTCCACGGGATGCTCCGCGTCCGGGGAATGACGCAGGACGACGCCCACATCTTCTGTCGTCCCGACCAGATAGAAGACGAGGTGAACGGGGTGCTCGATCTCACGTTCCACCTGCTCAACACTTTCGGATTCGAAGACTTCTCCGTGATGCTCTCCACGCGCCCTGACAAGGCGGTCGGTTCCGAGGAAGAGTGGGAGACAGCCACGAACTCCCTGCGAACGACGCTCGAGAATCGGGGTATGGGTTACGAAGTGGAGGAGGGCGGTGGCGCGTTCTACGGCCCGAAGATAGACATTCACATCCAGGACGCCATCGGACGTCTCTGGCAATGCACGACTGTTCAATTCGACTTCAACCTGCCTCGCAGGTTCGGACTGACCTACATCGGCGCGGACGGTGCAGAGCATCAGCCCTACATGGTCCATCGCGCGCTGTTCGGCTCGATGGAGCGATTCATGGGAGTTCTCATAGAGCACTACGGCGGCGCTTTCCCAACATGGCTCGCGCCCGTGCAGGCCACGATCATCCCAATCGCGGACAGGCACCACGACTACGCCGAAGACGTTCGTGAAAGACTTCAGGACGCGGGATTGCGGGCGGAGACCGACCTGCGCAACGAGCGCATGGGCTTCAAGATACGCGAAGCTCAGATGCGGAAGACGCCATACATGCTCATAGTCGGAGACCGTGAGGTGAACGCGGGCGCGGTGGGTGTGAGGCTGCGGTCAGGCGACGACCTGGGCGCGATTGAGGTTGCTGAATTGGTGGAGAAGATTGCCGCGGACGCCGCAGGCTGATGGTTGGAAATTCCCTCCACGGCGGTGTTGTAACGTAAATTCTTCTGTGCTATATTCATTGAAACCCAAGAGCAGCTTGGGCAAACCTGCTTTGGCGAAAGAAAGAGGTGTCAGGATACCACCAAGAGATTATCGCGCAAATGAGAGAATAAGGGTACCGCAGGTCCGCGTAGTGGACGAAGAGGGCAAGCAGTTGGGCGTGCTTCC
>JAAXHY010000023.1 GCA_012270665.1 Dehalococcoidia bacterium | reverse complement strand
GCGCAGTACATTTACCATATCGTTCAGGTAGTTATGAGACCGGTCGCGTCTCGAGATCAGCAGATCGCTGTCGAGCTGAAGGACATAGTCCCCTGCGCAAGCATCGAAGCCGAACAGTGTGGCGAATATCTGCTGTCCGTTGAGGGAATGGGTTTCGTCGGTTTCGACGCCGAACCACCTTCGGTAGGTGTCCCGGATGATCTCCGACTCGCTCGGGCTATAGATCACTCGGTCCACCACACCATCTTCCAGAAGGCGGTCCATAGCGGCGCGGTGTGCCTCGGGATCGGGATCTTCGTACTGTCGCGGGAACGTCCCATCGAAGGTATCGACTACTACGACCTTTTCCACGAATTCTACTGGCTCCTCCAGCTGCCCCACCTGGTGGCGAACCAGACGCTCGATAGCGCGCCACTCCATCAGACAGGTCTTGATCAATAGTGAGACCCTTGGGCTTCGATCCGGCATGGGCCTGAGTCTGAATACGAGGTGGTCCGACGCAGGCCTTAATCTGACAGTATCGGCGCCGTCGAGTTCCAGAACTTCAGCGATACGCAATCCCGCGCTTGAGAATGCTCGCCTGTAGGCTGCTAAGCTCCGGTGAACATCGGTCCGCATGTTTCCGGTGTCGGTCACGGTCTTCGTATATGAGAATGTGTCCCGGTATTCACTGTCTTGTGGTAGTTGCTTCTCTGCCAGTTCCGTCGCCTCAGTCATTATGTGGAACGGGTTGCAAACTGCCACAAAGACCGTACCGGAGTCGGCGACCAAACGGCGCAGGTCGCGAAGGACGGTATCGATCTCATCGGGGTCGGAGATAGTGCAGAGCACCCTGTTGCAGACCACGGAGTCGAACACGACGGAGTTCGCTCTTAGCTCGTCAAGTAACTCGATCCCTCCGTATCTCGCAGGGCTCCCATGCTTCAGGCGCTTTGCTATGATCTCCTGGTCGGGATCATAGCCTGTGGCATGGACATCCTCTCGACATAGCATCTCCGTCAGACGGCCGTCGCCGCAGCCGTAATCCAGGACGGAGTCAGGTCGCTCAGCGATCACGATCCGTGCCATCGGAATATGGAACAGCTCGTCGAACCCCCGTGGATCGAGCGCCCTCCTGAAGTGGTTCATGTCTGTGAGCTCGGGCAAGTCCTCGTCCGTCAGCGCCCTGCTCATGAGTCGCTTGAGGTCTGAACGGAAGTGGAAGCGATGTGTGAGAAAAGCCCGCCGGCACATCTGCTCGAACTCGTAGTCGTCCAACGGAACAATGTCCGAGCCGAAGTCGATCAGTTTCACCCCTGACCGCGTTACGAGGAGATTGTCAGGGTGGATGTTTCGGCAGGCGATTCCGGCCTCCCTGCACTCACGCAGGAGAGTCAGTAGCCCATCGAGATGGCCTCCATCATACCGAGTCCCGTCCTCGTAGGGATAGACTGCGACTACATGGTCGCCATGTACGCGCACCTCCTGAACGTCCGGGAGAGATACACAGCCGGATAGTTTGCCGACGAGGGACTGCAGGAAGGCGATTCGCTGCTTCCTGTCGCGCGCCTTCCAGTAGTGGAAGTACTTGTAAACGCTCTTCTCATCGGTAAGTATCACGCCCTCTTCCCCTATTCCCAGGCATCGAAGTGGAACAGCGCCAAACTCGGTCTGGACGTATTCGGTCGCTGTATTCCGCAGCTCCTCCCCGGGAAGCGACGTATTCGAGCGGTGGCGCGCGACGGTGTCCGGCAGGCTTCCGAGATATGCCTTGATTGGGCTGACATCTACCTTAGAGACGTTCTCCCTGAATCGCTCGAAATTCTCCGGGCTGTAGATAGATTTCACCGAATCGACGAAATTCCTCAATTTGTCGACGACCGCCCGGTGTTCACTCGAGTGAAGCCACCAAGGAGATGGCGTTCCGGCGGCGGAGTCGGGTTCGTAGAACGGTTTCAGCGCTGAGACGATTCCGACGACCCTGAGAAAGCTCAACTCGAATGCCCGTGTTCTCTCCCGGATGTACTTGGCATAGAGTGCGACGGCACGCTCGATTTCATCCTCACCGAAGTGCATAATGCTGCGTCCGTACGGCTCCTTGCCCTGGCGCTGTCGCGCCTGCGCCCTGTGCAGGAATACATCGTGCATCGCCGAATAGAGCGCGTAGCCGCGTATGTCCTGTGCCAGAATTCCGAAATCGGGACGGTCGCTGGGAGAACCTCCCCGGTCCTGTCGAACCGGCAGTGGAACCCGGACCATCTGGCAGCCTCCCACGAACCTGTTGAGGAGGCTCCAGACCATGTCGCTTCGCCTTATGTCCGAATCATCTATCTCCGGGACAGAGTTGGGGAACTCCCTGAGCGCCTGCAGGTCGAACACCAGTGTGCTCGGCCCCCTGTTTATGGAGGGAGCCATCCTGGACGAGGGGTCATGCGCGCCAGTCAGCGCAAGGGGCCTGAATACCTGGCGTCCACCGAGTATCTCGGGCAGCCGCGAAAGCATTTCGTCGAACACATTCTCTACGCTCATATTCCGAGTCTTCGGCTCGTACCAGAATGGGGACTCCAGGTGGTCCGTTTCGACTCGCGATAGGTCATAGTAGTAGTCGCGGCTGTTCAGTCGGATGAACTGGTTCTCGTCCAGCAAGTCAGGATATATCTCCGTCGGCTGGAGGCCCGCGAGTTGATGGAGGTTATGGTAGAGGTCGACCATTTGAGTACGCATGCAACTCAGGAAAGGCAGGGGCGGATCCCCTGTGACCTCGCAGAGGACGACGCAGACTCCCGTCTTCTTAAGCGCCTTGATTTCAGATACGTAGTCTATGTCCTGTATCACGACTGGACCGGCCGGCCCTGCGAAGAGGCCGTCCAGTATCACGTCGTCATCCAGTATCCATACGACGGCGCCCAGATGGGGCTTTGCTTCCAGAAACAGGTAGCGCTGCAGAATGGTACGGCTCAGGGCTATGCTCTTGCGTCCGGACATATGCTCCGGGGTGACGGAGAATGTGCCCGCCCTCACATCCGACGCCTGTTGTTCCAGCGTCTTCAGAGCGATGTCCATTCCCTGCCTGGAGAATCTGTCTATGGCGTCTCTGAGCTCTCTCCTAGATACCGGATCGCTTGTCCCGTTCTCCAGCAGGACTACCTTCAGCGTCACATCATCGCGGCAGTTGATTCTGCGCATTAGCGAGTCCATGAGATTGGATATCCTGCCAGTGTCCGGCGACGTTATGGCGCCGACCACCAGATACAGGTGTTCATTGTCCCCGACTGTTTTAGGGGACGGCCTGTTCGGTGGAGGTATCGGAGGTATCTGTATAGGAGCATCCGGTTCACAGTCGAACAATTCGCGACTGCGCCGGAGGAATGCGTCCTTTTGCTCGCCGGACATGCGGCCCCGGTATTTCAGAAAGAAGCGCCTCAGTCCGGCGCACTTCGCATCTCCGCCGCGTGTCGAGAGCCTCTGGCGTTCGTTCTCTGCGTAGTGGTGTACTAGGTGTCCCCGTACAGCGCCGAACCTGACGGAACCGAGATCTGCGAGTCTGATGCAGAGGTCGCGGTCAGTCGCGCTCAGGAGCGATTCGTCGAATCCCCCGGCTTCCAGTAGCTTTCTGAGCCGAACGTAGAGGTTCGAACCCTGTATGTGCGGATTTCGGATGAGCAGTTCCCCCACGTCCAGACGTTCGGGGAGCGACTGGGGGCGTCCGGCGGCTTGCTGAGACTCGTGTCGAATGATGCCGGCAACGACCATGTCGAGACTGAGTTCGGACGCTTTCTGTTCGCATAACCGGAGGTAGTCCGGGTCCCATGAGTCATCGTCATCGAGGATAGCGACATATGCGGTGGGAGCTATGTTCTGGATCTCGGAGAGCGCGGTGTTCCATGCGCCAGCGGCGCCCGGTGTCCGGTGGTTCTCAAGATAAATGGTCCTCGCGCTCCCGGCCCTGAAGTCCGCTACTATCTCCTCGTTGGCGCGTCTCGCCTTCGGGCCCGAATCGTCTGCGACGACCAGGATGTCCGGTGGGCGTGTCTGGAGCGCGACCGATCTGAGGGACCGGTTGGCAAGGAGAACGGGGCGGTTGTGAGTAGCGACTACGGCGGCTATGGGAGGCATGGAATGTCGACGGATATAGGGAGTATGGTCAGACTATCATCGAGCGCCAAACGAAGGTCGGATTCTCGCGAAATGGCGGATTGATGCGTGTCATGTCCAGTTTGCTATTGGAATACGGAGAATAGTGGATATAGGCGCTGTGTTGCAAGCTCGCCAGCGCTTGTGCAAAGTTTCGATTCCGCGATTCATAGCCACGTATCGTCATTCCCGCGAAAGCGGGAACCCCAAAGGGCTCGCCGCTCGGCAATCCAGTGTGTAGTTGCTGACGAAATCTCAATAATGCCAATCTTGCACAGGCCCTGCCCCAATAGATATTTCTATGTGATGGCTGTATCCTCTGGAAGTATCCTTTTCCTATGGTGGTATGTCCGATTAGCAACACGAACTCTGTGTCAGAACGCCAAGTGGAGTTGCTCGAACTCCACGATAGGCTGTTGTCGGACGATCCGACTGTGACGGAGGAGATATTCGGGATTGTCACTCCTGATTTGGAGAAGCACCTTCGGATGCGGTTCCCGAATCTGGCGCCTAGCGTAGATCCCGATATATATCTCTTCGCGGTGTTCGAAACGCTAACCGACTATTTCAAGAATCCGGGTAAATATGACCCCGACAAGAGCGGTCTCATGACGTACCTGAGACTCGCAGCCAGACGGGATATGCAGAACCTTCTCAGGAAAGAATCCCGGCACGCGAAGGGTAGGGTTTCGCTCGATAGCGTCGAATTCGGCCAGTCTGACGGGAATGATATATCTGAGAAGGTGGCGGAGGATTTGGACGGTCATCGTCTCATCGAAGACCTGAAGCGGGGAATGACATCGGTGGAACGCGATGTGTTCTCGCTGATGTTGGAGGGGGAACGTAGCACCCGGGCTGCCGCCGAAGTAATGAATATAGGGCGCCTGCCCCCGGTTGAACGGGCGAGAGAGGTGAAGCGCGTGAAGGACCGGATCAAGAAGCGCATTCAGCGCATGGGGATAGATTTGAGATGAATAGCGAGATGTTGCTGAAGATTTCGTCCCTCGCGTCTAGGGACGATTTCTATCTGGGCTGGCACCTGGCGCGCTACTCGGAGAAGAAGGGTATGAGTATGGCAGAAGTAAGCGAGGAACTAGGCTGTTTGCCGGAGGTTGTCAGCTTGATATCGCTCTGCCGCGCTCCGCGGGCGGAGCCGCCCCACTTTCAGATGGACGTAGAGATGGTCGCGGAGAGGTTTCAGGTACGCGCGGACAGTCTGATGAACATTGTGCGGTACGCCCAGATAGCGTCTGACGAGTCTATGCTGATAGCGGCGAGGGATCGCGACGCGGAAGACGGGGAAAGCGGTCCGGATGGATGAACTCGACGCTTCCGATGAGTACTTGGCGACTTGGTTCTGGAAACGCGCGGGTGGAAGACAGGGTTTTCCCGCCGATGTAGGCTACGCAGCCATGTCGGCGCTCGAGGTCTATATAGAAGAGGTGGCCAATCTCACGACGCGAGTCGCCGCTTCCCGTACCGGAAGAGATTGCGAAGTCGTCGAGCGCGCGCTGCACGGCTGCATCGTGGTGAATCGGGCAGGTGTGGGCATCCTGCTGGAAAAGAGTGACGACGAGGCTCAGAAGCGATTCACCGTCGCTCACGAGGCTGCGCACTATATCTTGGAGGTCAGGCAGCTACGCGAGCGCGCGGTGGACAGGATGGGGCGCGACTTCGCCAGAGTTCTCTACGGCCAGCGGAAAGCGACCCCGACTGAGCGAATTGACGCCTGGCTCCGAAATGTCCGCTCGGATGAGTTTGTGCATTTCATGGATCGCGCTCCAGATGGAGGATACGGTTGCGCGCGGACCGGCAAAGCCGAATGCGGGGCG
>JAAXHY010000188.1 GCA_012270665.1 Dehalococcoidia bacterium | reverse complement strand
CTGCTATAATAAGCGCCTGTAAGGGGTTCGCCAACTGAATCCACAGGGTTCATCCCGCACTCCCTCACAGATTATTCAGGCGCAATTCTTCACAAGGGACGCCCGGATGGAATACGGAGAAATAGGCATAATCATCGCCATTGTTTTGGCAGCCGGAAGCCTGATATGGCAGCTGCGAGTCCAAGCCAATAAACTCGACACCAAGATCGAGACTGAGGTCAATAGACTCGAAACTCAGATCAAGTCCCTCGACGGCAAAGTTTCGAATGCCGCTCTTGCCGCCGCTCGAAACGAAGGACGGTACGAGGTCCTGGTGGCCCAGACTCATACCCATGAACCGAATGCGCCCGCCGCCGCCGATTAGCCTCGCAAGACCGCCAACTCACCGCTGAGGCAAGTTTGACTTAGAGAGAATGACACTCTATTCTTTTCCGTGATCTTGGGGGCGTTTTTCCCGTGAAGCGAGTTCCTCCCCGATCTCCGACACACGCCGCCTCATGTCGTTCAGCAGAACCGACGGCGGCGCGGGCGCGACGTGAGTGTACCCGACGCCCAACTCCATGAGATCGCGGGCGTTCAGAGGCAAAGCGGCGTGTCCTATGGGTATCTGGAGTTTCGCCTTTCCCACCCCGTTAACTACACCCGCTATCTCTCTGACCTTATCCATCAGCCGCGGATCTGATGGCCCAGTTGCTCCTATCGCCTGAGAAAGGTCCGTGGGGCCAATCGCTACCAGGTCAACCCCGTCCAGCGCGGCTATCTCCTCGACTTCATTCAGCGCCTTCTCATCCTCGGTCATCACCGACAGCAAGACGTTCTCGTTCGACTCCCTGACATGATCGTCCCACGACACAGTCCCAAACCTTGCGGCCCTTGTGCCGCCCGCTCCGCCTCGCTCCCCCAGCGGAGGATAGCGAACTGCCGCGACCGCCTCTTTCGCTCCTTCGACTCCGTCCACGTGGGGAATGATGATTCCCTGCGCCCCCATGTCCAGAATTCGCAGAATCAGTTTGGCGTCATTGTCCGGAACCCGAACCATGGATGTTATTCCAACAAGGTCCGCCGCCACTATCATCTGCTGAACCAGGGGCAGATCAAACGCCGTGTGCTCCATGTCAATGAAGGCTGCGTCGAATCCCGCCAGCCCGATTATCTCCACTATCTGCGGATCCGTGAAGCTGACATAGGCGCCCAGCGCCAACTCGCCTCCACGAATCTTATCCTTTACTCGATTATTCATGACCGTCCTTCCACTTCTTACGCATGGTTGTATCAGCGCCTGTGAATACTTAGCCGATTGTATTCACGCCATTCCAGGACGTCAACGAGATGAACCTCAATACATAGGACGTATCAAAGCGCGACTGTCGTTCCGGGAAGCGTCAAATCTCTGGTTATCCAATGCCCTTGTGTCGTTTCGTGTCCTTCGTGGATGTACCCATTCCCACCACTTCTGTGACGCTTCCGTCGTTCCATTTCCACTGCACTCTGTGCTACAATCCAGGACATACAGAACACACGTACTATCTCATAATCGGATGTATCCTCAAGATGACAAAGCTACACCGGAGGCCCAAATGAAACTCGAACTGATTTCCGAATTCAAGGCCCACCCCAGGCACGCACAATCCATCATTTTCTCCCATGACGGTCGGGAGTTGGCGACCACCGGCATGGACGCGCTCGTCCAGATATGGTCCCTGCCCGACTTTGCCAACTCACGCAGCTTTCAAGGTCACGAAAAGAGCGTCAACGCCATCGCCCTCTCGCCGGACGGCGCTACCGCCGTAACCGGATCCACGGACCGCACCGTGATGGTCTGGAACTGGAAGACCGGCGAGCCGCTCCACACACTCGTCGGCCACCGCAACACTGTCGCGGCAGTAGCGTTCTCCCCGAACGGAGGCCTAGCCGCCACCTCCTCATACGGTGGCAGGGTCGGCCTGTGGAAACCCGGAACTGATCCGCTCGACATCTTCAAATCCCACCCCCGCCACGTCACCTCGCTCGACTTCTCAACCGACAGCAGTTCACTGGCAACTGCCGGCCTTGGAAACATCGTGAAGATATGGGACGTCAGCGCCCGCGAGTTGTTGACCGAAATAGAAGCCCCCGGCCAAGCGGCCACAAGCTGCCTGTTCCTCCCCGATGGAAGACTCTGCTGTACGACCTATGAGGGCGAAGTAGTTACATACTCCGTCGAATCGTATGAACCGATAGCGTCTGGCTTTCCGCAGGGCGGCAGGATGTCCTCCGCGGCCCCCCTACCCGACTCCAATGGCCTCTTCTGCTCTGTCGAAGGCGGAGTAGTTGTGCTCGACCTCGACGATATGGAGATTTCGGCCCGCTGCGAGACCGGCATCAAAGGGATGTACGGCGTGGCCTGCTCTCCCGACGGTACTATGGCGGCGGCTGTAAGCGCCGATGGCCGATGCAGAGTATGGGAGGTCGTTAGGTAGGTCAGCCTCAAGTCAGTCTCTTCACGACCTCCGGCAGCAACTCACCGGTAGGCCCGCGCAAGGTTATATCCGCTATATCGGACAGCGGCGTAGGGTTCGGATTCGCCTCTATCAGAGTTCCCCCGTTCTCCTTGACCATGCGCGGGAAACTGGCAGCGGGAAACACTGTCGCCGAAGTCCCGCACACGATCATGCAGTCGCACATCGCAGTCTCTCGAAAGCACGCGTCAATCACCGACGGAGGTATCGGCTCCCCAAACATCACAGTGTCCCCTTTGACCAGGCTGCCGCACTCGGTGCATAGAGGAGGCAGGTTTTCATAGTCGAAAGCCTCGCGCGGCCATCGAGCTTCACAGCCTATACATCGCACTTTGGTACGGTTGCCATGAATCTCCACCAGCCTTGTCGCTCCCGCCCGAACGTGGAGATTATCCACGTTTTGGGTAATGGTCATCTTGAGGACGCCAAGACGCTCCATAGCTGCCAGAGCGTAATGTCCGGCGTTGGGTTCGGTGCGGTCTATCGCCTCCCTGAATTCTGTGCGGGCCGGGTCGGCGGCGGGGTTGAGCTGATGCCTCCACCACGAGATAGGATCGCGTAAGAACTGCTCATACCCGTTCATGCTGGGTTCGCCTACCTTGGTCCATAGCCCGCCCGCGCCCCTGAAAGTGGGAATCCCGCTCTCCGCGGACAGTCCAGCCCCCACCAGCGCTACCATGTACTCCGAGGCGCTTATAAGTTCCGCCGCCGTTATTACCGTATCGTCCTCTCGCAATTTCAGCCTCTTAACTGTTTGGAACTCGCTTCAGCTTGAATAAGCCACCCGCCCAGAGTCAATGGATATCCGCCGAACCGTACAATCGCCAATCACATCGGCCAGGTCAGTCTCGGCGGTCGTTATCACGACCTGCTCGTAATCCTTGATCCGGTCGAACACATGCCTTCTGCGACCTTCGTCTAATTCGGACATCACATCGTCCAGCAGCACTACCGGTTCGTCTCCGATCCTATCGCTGATAAGTTGAGCTTCACCAAGTTTCATGGCGAGGATCACTGTTCTGGTCTGCCCCCTCGACGCATACGAACCAACTTCCATCCGGTCGAGTTCTGCCTTGAAGTCGTCGCGGTGCGGCCCGATCAGACAGAAGCCCGCTCCGATTTCACGCCGCCGAATCGCCCGGAGCTCCTCCAGCATCCTCTTCGACAGCTCCCGAACATCCTCATAATCCCCTGTCTCGAAAGAGGGTGAATACTCCAGCGACAGCGTCTGATCCAAGCCGCTCAGCTCACGATGTATTGGATCTGTATTCTCACCGAGGGCGTTCATCACGCGAAGCCGAGAGTCCATGATACGCGCCGCGTGAATAGACAACTGCACGTCCCAGAACTCGAGTTCCGACTCCCTAGCCGCCCGTTCCCTGATGGATTTAAGCAGATGATTGCGCTGCGTCAGAACCTTCTGGTAGTCCTGCGCCTCCCGCGCGAAACCCGGCGCGAGCTGAGAGGTCAAGATGTCGAGGTAGCGTCGGCGCAGCGTCGGCGGGCTGCTCAGAAGGTCCACGTCTTCCGCGGCGAACAGCACCGCTTTCAGGAGTCCGACAAAGTCCGATGACCTCTTCGGAACGCCGTTTACCCTGAACGTCTTCTGGACCCTCTGCGCCTGGGGCTGCGCCCCGTCAGGCGCGCTCAAATTCCGCTCGCCTGCCGACAGGTCAACCTGCAAGCTCAGATTTCCCGATGACGTGACCGCCTCTCCCACGACTTGGGCGTGCGAGAGGAAGTCCTCAAACGCCCCATCCCTCACCATCTGGCGGTCCGCGGCCCCCCTGGAAGAACGACCAATCGCCATCAGGTAGATAGATTCCAGCAGGTTGGTCTTCCCCTGCCCGTTGCGCCCGTCAACCACCGTAATGCCCCGGCCTAGACAGAGATCCAGACCGGCGTAATTTCGGAAGTTTGAGAGTTTGAGCCTGCGAACGAGAATTAGGCAGCCCCCGCAATGTACTAAATGTGATGTTAGCATATGGACATTGAATTTTGATTCATTGCACCTAGGCGTTGTTGGTCGTGAACGCTTCAACGTGTTACAGTAATTTGAGTCGAATAGGTTGAAAAGTTGATCTTGGGTTGCGTATGCGGAGGGAACTCGAATGAGAGCGCTGGCCCTGACCGGCGGAGTCGGCGGCGCCAAGCTATGCTTCGGCTTGGCGCAGACACTGGAGCCGGACGAGCTGCGAATTGTCGTCAACACCGGGGATGACGAGGAGTTTCATGGCCTTCATGTCTGCCCCGATCTTGATACGGTGATGTACACCTTGGCGGAACTCTCAAACCCACACACAGGTTGGGGGATCAAGAATGAGACCTTCGCTACACTGTCGGCGCTGGACAGATTGGGCCAGGAAACTTGGTTCGGGCTGGGTGACCAGGACCTCGCTACTCACATCGTGAGAACTCAGATGCTCAGACAGGGCAATTCACTTTCCGAGATTACGGATTATCTGTGTGGTCATTTAGGTATCGAACACCCAATCATACCGATGTCGGATGGCCGAATCAGGACGACGGTCGAAACCGATATAGGCACCTTGTCATTTCAGACATACTTCGTAAGGCATCGCTGCGAGCCAACTGTCACCGGACTGAAATTCGACGGCTCGGACTCGGCCGAAATCTCCGCAAAGTTCAGTGAGAGTCTGGAATCGAGCGACGCGCTGATCTTCTGCCCCTCAAACCCATACCTCAGCGTCGCTCCGATACTATCCATTCCGGGCGTTCGGAAACGTATAGAGGATTTCAAAGGTCCCCGACTGGCGGTGAGTCCGATAGTCGGCGGTCAGGCGCTAAAGGGCCCCGCGGCAAAAATCCTGGCAGAACTTGGCGAGGACGTATCCTGCATAGGAGTGGCGCGCCAGTATGTTGGACTGTGCGACATTTTCGTGATGGATGAACTGGATAGAGACCTGGCCGACGACGTCAGAGAGTTGGATATGGAAGCTATCGTTCTGAACACTATCATGAACAACAATAGCGACAAGGTCGAGCTTGCCCGTAATCTGCTGAAAGCGGTGACGGAAGCAGATGACAGATAAGTCTCGCATCGTTGCGGTGGTGCCAATGAAACCATTGGCCGAGTCCAAGACACGCCTCACTGACTACCTTTCGCCGACGCAAAGAGCTACCCTCTCTCACAGTATGTTTTCCTGGGTACTTGGCGCTTTGGCACAGTCCAAAGTTTCTCGCATCGTGGTCGTCGGGGGAGACGACGTGGTGAAATCGGCCTCGCTGCGAGGGGGCGCGGAGTGGATTCAGGATGAGTTCCTGGACCTGAACAAGGCTATCGAGTATGTGTTCGGCATCGTGTGGCAGGAGAGACGAAGCGCCGCATACGTGCCCGCCGACCTCCCACTATTGACAAGTTCTGATGTCAACGACGCAATCGAAGCCTCGGCAGGCGGACACTTTCTTACTCTATGTCGCGCTCATGACGGCGGAACCAACTGCCTGATAGCGCCCCCTCACACAGGTTTTAGACCCCGACTGGGGCCGGACAGTTTCAGGCGTCACGCTGAACTTGCCGATGAATTGGACTTGGACTGGCGCAGACATCACTCGGAAGGGTTCCATCACGATGTAGATACAATTTCGGACCTAAGGTACTGCATGGAGAAGCAGCCGCCATGCCTCAAGGCCATAACCGACGCAATGGAGGATGTGAACCGGTGAGATTCGGAATCCTACTCCCTACCAGACGCCTCGTCATGGAAGGCGGCAGACCGGGACAGTTCAAGGAGATAGTCTCGCTCGCTCAGACCGCTGAACAGGCAGGCTTGGACTCGGTTTGGGTTGGAGACAGCCTCACCGCCAAGCCAAGACTCGAGCCGCTCTCGACCCTGACGGCGGTTGCGATGGAGACGGAGCGCGTTCGACTGGGGACCGCCGTACTGCTTCCGGCGCTTCGACATCCGGTGCATTTGGCCCACCAGGCCGCCACTGTTGACTTCATCTCGGGTGGCAGGCTGATACTTGGCGCCGGTGTTGGCGGCGCGTTCAATGACCCCCAGCGAAGTGAGTGGAGGCACGCAGGCGTTGATGCACGCACCCGCGCATCGAGGTTCGAAGAGGTCGTAGAAATCGTCAAGAGACTCACCTCCGGGGAGACGCTCGACTTCAACGGCAAACACTTTTCGTTCGAGGACGCGCGAATCGCCCCGCAATCGCCGCAGAACAATGGCGTCCCATTCCTGATTGCTTCGCATTGGCGAGCAGGTAGAGACGCTCAATTTGCCCGCGCGGCGCGCATAGGCGACGGCATCATCTGCATTTCGGACTATCCCGACGAGTATGAGAAGGTGGTGGACAGGGTCGAATACCACGCGCAAAGTCTGTCGCGCAAACCGGAGGAACTTGAGAGAACATTCTACATGACGGTCAATCTAGGCCCGGACGCAGATGAGTGCGCGTCCGAGGCGGACAGATTCCTCAAGCTATACTACGGAATGAATTTCTGGGGCGACCGCTGGGGGCCATACGGACCCGCCGAGTTGACCGTCGAGCGCATCAGCCGGTATCGGGAAGCCGGGGCGGAAACGATGATCGTTCGCTTCGCGGCCTTCGACCAGGAGACACAGCTTCACCAGTTCCTGGAAGATGTCGTCCCTCACTTCGCCTAGTAGTTTCATGCCTGCGCTGGCGGGATATTCATTTCCATTTGCTCCT
>JAAXHY010000548.1 GCA_012270665.1 Dehalococcoidia bacterium | reverse complement strand
GCGAGCCCGAACGCCTCCTGGCGACCATCCTCCTGGGCAACAACATCGTCAACGCCGCCACCACCGCGGTTATCACCGCCACGGTAGTAGCTTTCGTCGGCGCTGACAGTCAGCAGACTGCGGGCGTCACCCCCGCAGGCGTCGTCATCGCAACCGCGATAAGCACGGTCGCCCTGGTCCTATTCGGAGAAATCATTCCCAAGACGATAGCGGTCAGAAACTCCGAAAAGGTCGCGTTTCTCTACTCCCGCCCGCTGACCTGGACCGAATACCTGCTTCTTCCCCTGGTGCTTATTCTCCAGTGGGCGACACGCGGCCTCAACGCGCTGCTCGGCAGTGGCATCGAAGAAAGGCGCTCGATCACTGAAGACGAGTTCCGCACCCTGATAGATATAGGAGAGGCTGAAGGCGAATTCGAGCCGGCCGAGGCCGAGATGCTGGAAAACGTATTCCAGTTCGGCGACAGTCAGGTCAAGGAGGTCATGACCCCCAGGACCGAGATGATAACCATACAGCAGGGCAGCACCCTGCGTGAGTTCCTGGACATCTACTCTCAGACGCAGCACACCCGCTTCCCGGTATTTCGAGACTCCACGGACAACATAATAGGCATAATCTCATCCAAAGACGTACTTCGGCGAATGGCTCAGACGAACCTGAACTATCACGACTCCGTTACGGAGGCTATCCGAGATACCTACTTCGTGCCCGAGACCAAGCGCATCTCCGATCTGTTCGACGAACTGAGAACGACCGGCAACCAGATTGCGCTCGTCATTGACGAATTCGGCGGCGTCTCCGGACTCGTTACACTCAAGAGGCTGCTTGAGGTCGTAGTCGGGCCCGTGGGTGAGGAGGGCGAGTCGCCCGAAGAAGAGTTCCGCGCGATTGACGAAAACACCTTCCACGTCGAGGGGGGCATGAGCATCCAGGAAGCCAACCAAGAGATGGGCATAGAACTCCCACACGGCGAATACGAGACCATTGCCGGATTCGCGCTGGATGTTCTTGGGCACATACCCGCAAGAGGAGAGCAGTTCGAGTATGAAAACCTGACCTTCGAGATACTCGAAATGCAGGACCTGAGAATAGAGGAAATTAGGGTGACCAAGTCCGAGACGGCAGAGGACGAACGTGAAGCTGATACTGGTTAGGCACGGACAGACCGAGTCCAACAAGCTCGGCAGGATACAGGGCATCAACGACTCGTCGCTCACAGGCGTCGGACGTGAGCAGGCGGAAGCCGCCGCCCGCGCGCTGACATCCGATGCGCCTTTCGCCCTGTACTCCAGCCCTCTCCCGCGCGCAATTCAGACCGCCCAGGCCATTGGGTCCCGCGCCGGCGCGCAGCCGGAAGAGGTCAAAGAACTCATAGAGATGGACGTCGGCAAGTTCGAGGGCCTGTCCGGTCCCCAGCTTCGTGAACGATTCCCGGACGTGATGCGTAGTTGGGATAAGGACCCGGCGTCAACCGTCATGCCCGGCGGAGAAAGTCT
>JAAXHY010000229.1 GCA_012270665.1 Dehalococcoidia bacterium | reverse complement strand
ATCGCTTGGCTCGGCGACGATTCTCAGGGAAACATAGGGGCTCGATTTAGGATGTCTCAGGAGCGAATTCAGTGTAGCAACGACCCTATTGGGTGTCAATCGGAGTGCCCATTTTGAACGCGCCGACCAAGCCGGTACTGCATCCTTCCTCGCTGCTCATTCCTTGACAGGAGCGCGTACAGCCATGTAATTTGCGTGTCGTCGTATGTCCCTATCGTGAGGGGTTATCATGCAGAATAGAGAATACGGTTCGGGCGACTTGCCTCCACTCAGAGAGGTGGGTGAGCCTGCAAGTCCCGGGGCGCGATTGGCAGCAGTGATAATAGACTTTCTGATATATATGGCTGCGATTATCACGATCACTGCAATAGTCTCTCTAACTTTCTCTGAGCAACTAGATGAGGATGATCACTTGTCGTCGGGAGTCAACGCCGCTACCAATTTCGCAAACGATGAGGATGATACGACTCCGCTGGGAGTCACAGCCTCTATCACTTTCATAACTGTCTTTGCCATCCAGATGGTACTGCTTGGGACTCGCGGGCAGACTATCGGCAAGATAGTGCTGAAAATCAGGATAATCGATAACGATAGCGGAGATCACCCTGGTTGGGTGAGGTTGGTCTTGCTGCGGACCGTAGTGAACACGCTACTCCTCGCCATCCCATTCCTGGGCCCCATCTACGGGATTGTAGATTCCCTGTACATCTTCAGAAATGATCGCAGGACTGTTCATGATTTATACTCCGGTACAGCTGTAGATCAATTATAGGCTCAGTGTGGGGGATGATTCAGCAGAGATTGGTTGCTATCCTATGCCAAGAAGAAACAACACCGAGTATCTGATGTCCGCCGGGGGGGTGGTCTATCGCTCCAACGGCGTGGGTCATATCGAAGTTGCGATATGCGGCCTGCGCAACCCCGAAAACTGGAGACTACCGAAGGGAACGCCGGACCCGGGGGAGACCGTTCTCCAGACCGCCCTGCGCGAGGTGCGCGAGGAGACAGGTCTCCAAGTCGAGTCCGGCGACTACATAGACAGCATAGAATACTGGTTCGTGCGCGCTCAGGATGGAAAGCGATGCCACAAAGTGGTGCACTTCTACCTGATGAAGGCGGTCGGAGGCGACATCGCGCAGCACGATCACGAGTTTGACTTCGTTAAATGGACGCCGGTGGAGGACGCTTGCAATTCTCTCACCTATGAAAGTGAGGCAGATATTGTTAGGAAGGGTGTTTCAATGGTCGGGCAGAAAGTCTGAACAGACCAGCCAACGCGATAACGTCAGCGTCAGAAGCGACCGCGTGGTCCTGCGCGAGAAGAAGTCGTCGGATATACCCGACGACTACAAGTGGCGCAGCGACCCCGAACTCGCCGAACTTGACGCCACACGCCCCTTGAGCCTCAGCTACAAGGACTTCGAGCGGCTGTGCAAGGATGAAATGTCCTACCCCTCCTCGCGCTCCAAGCGCCTGTCCGTGGATACCCTCGACGGCCAACACATCGGAAACGTCATGTTCTACGACATTGACCTCCGCAGCGGACAGGCCGAACTCGGGATAATGATCGGCGAAAAAGACTACTGGAGCAGGGGCTACGGCACCGAGACAGTCGGCCTTCTGCTCGACCATATGTTTGAGGAATACCCGTTCAACCGCGTCTATCTCCACACCCTAGTCTGGAATCACCGCGCCCAGAAGAGCTTCCACAAGGCCGGATTCAGGGACATAGCCCCCGTCCGGAAGAGTGGACGCGACTTCATCAAGATGGAGATATGGCGGCACGAATGGGAGGCTATGCGTACCCTGGAAGCTCGAAATCAGAGATCGAATGACATAAGCTCGTCGGTGAACAGCAGGTCCCCGTCGTAGATTCGCTTAACGTCTCCGATACCCTTCTCCATAGGCCCGTGCCCTGACAGATGCGGGCCAATATGCACCAGCGCCAGCTTCTTCACTCCCGCTTCCTGCGCCATTCGAGCCGCTCCCACCGTCCCGCACTGACCGCCGGACTCTCCCGTTTCATCCATCACTTCCTGGTCGTCCCAGCACATGCA
>JAAXHY010000388.1 GCA_012270665.1 Dehalococcoidia bacterium | reverse complement strand
GTAGAAAGCGCCGTTGAATGCAATCGACTCCTTCAGGGCGAGGGAGTGGCGAGTCAGGTGATTACCGCCGGGACCCACAGCGAAGAGCGTCGAGCAATAATCGATGCGTTTCGGGCCGATGGCAGAGAGCACATGGTGATGTTCAACTACGGCGTGCTCACCGCCGGTTTTGATGCTCCCCGCACCCGCTGTGTCATCATAGCCCGGCCGACAACGTCGTTAGTGCTGTATTCGCAGATGGCGGGCAGGGCTATGCGTGGTCCAAGGGCGGGCGGGAACAGGACCGCTGAGATCATGACTGTTGCCGATACAAACCTTCCCGGATTCGGGTCGGTGACCGAAGCCTTCACAAACTGGGAGGAACTATGGTCGAACAACTAGCCGAGCTAGGAGACGCAGACCGAAGCCTGTTTCCAGGCAGCTTCACCATTCGCGCCATCAGGGACAGCCGTTACCACAACACCGCCTATGCCATAGCGGAGCTCATCGACAACTCGATTGAGGCTAGTGCCGAGCGTGTTGAGCTACTCTGCATGGAACAAGCGGGGATGGTTCAGTCTCGTACACGTCGGAAAATTTCCGAGATAGCCGTCCTAGACAACGGCACTGGCATGGATGCGAGGACGCTTCTGGACGCCCTCAAGTTTGGGGGAGGCACACGACATCGCTCTACAAGAGGAATCGGCAAGTATGGGATGGGCCTACCCACGTCTTCCATGTCTCAGTGTACAAAGGTCGATGTGTGGACTTGGCAAGACGGCCCAGGTTCCATATGGCATTCCAGTCTCGACGCTAAGGCAATCGAGAGCGGCGACCACAATGTTCCCATTCCCGACCGGGATACGCCGATACCAGAGAGGTGGAAGACGGCCGGCAGCGACGACATCTTCGGACATCGCTCAGGCACTCTCGTCGTGTGGAGCGACCTGGACAAGGTACAGTGGAAGACTGGACGTACGATTATCGACAACACGTCGCGGGAAGTCGGACGCATCCACAGGCATTTCATTGATGCCGACATTACCCGGATTCGTACCGCTTCCTTCCTCTCCAATCGACCGGGTGAGGCCGAGTTCGAGGCCACGGTCGTTGCGAACGACCCTCTCTATCTCATGAGTCCGACGTCGGTTCCTGAAGAGCCGTGGAACAACTCGCCCATGTTTGAGCAGTGGGGAGACGTCAGATTCTACACGGTTATCGTGGAAGACCGAGAAGAGACGGTTGGCGTCAAATACTCCATAGTGAAGCCTGAGGCGCTCAGGACAGATTTAGTCACGCAGAATCCAGGTGGAACCCCTAGAGGCCGGCACGCCAGACACAACATTGGCGTCTCGGTTGTCCGTGAGGACAGAGAGATAGTCCTCGAAGACGCTTTCCTCAGAGAGGGAGGTAGCACCGAGAACCCACAAAACCGCTGGTGGGGCTGCGAGGTGCATTTCGGGCGCAGTTGCGACGAGTTGTTCGGCGTGGATCACAACAAGCAGATGGTTGCCAATTTCACCCAGGCTGCCAAGACTCTAGCCCGCGATGACCGTCCCAGGCAACTGGTTCTGGATGAGATGAATGTAGATGACGATACCATCTACACCATCGTAGGAGACATCCGTGACCAGACGCGAGCCATGATGCAACAGATCAGGCAGATGTACGCCCGGAAGCGAAAGCCACCTGGAGCTGGAAAGAAAACTCCGGAAGGTAAAGCCGTCATAATTCAGACGGAAGCTGACAAGGAAGCCATAAAAGCGGGAGCAGAAAAGAAGACCAGTACTGACATTGACCGCGAGCGGACTCCAAAGGAAGAGAGGCAGGCCAAACTTACGGTCTTGTTCACTGAGTCTGGTCAGCCCGAGGATGAAGCTCGCGAACTCGCAAGGATGCTGGTACAAGAGGACCTTTCGTACCAATTCAATCCTGCTCAATTGGACGGCTTCCAGATGTTCAATGTTCGTTCAATTCAAGGCGTCTTGCACATCAACCTGAACACTGAGCATCCGATCTATGACCTGCTTAGCCATCTTGAGGACCAGGTCAGCGAAGAGATTGATGAGGACAATCCGGCCTTCCAGGCAGTCGTCGCTCTGAGACTGCTACTGTCTTCCTGGGCAAGGATGGAGGATCAGACAGAATCTAGAGGGGAGCGAACGCGCATTCAAGACATCGCTATGAACTGGGGACGTCAGGTAGATAAGGTCATCAACTATCTCCGAGAGAGGGACGATTGAGTGTCTCGGGCAGCCCTGGCGAACTGTTGATTCGCCTTTGCTCAAACGCACGGAATCTCATTCTCGCAGCCCCATACATCAAGGCCGACGCACTTGTCAGGATTTTGGCGCAGGTCGATCCGGCGGCGTCGGTAACTTGCGTCACTAGGTGGAATCCAAACGACCTCGCAATGGGCGCGTCCGATGCGGAATGTCGCAGTCTAGTCATTGACCGTGGCGGTTCGTTCAGATTGCACCCATCACTGCACGCCAAGTTCTACCATGTTGATGACGTGGTGCTGATAGGCTCCGCTAACCTTACGTCTTCTGCAATGGGATGGTCCCTGCAGCCCAATTTGGAGATTCTCTGTCGAGCAGGCGACGACTTTGATTCTCAGGCATTTCAACAGAAACTGCTGAACGATGCGCGAGAAATCAGTGACGACGAATTTTCACGATGGGAAGCCATTCCAAAAGTCGCCGCTCAAAGAGAACGTTGGATAGTCGGCGACCAACCTCTGCTTGACACATGGAGGCCGGCGACCCGTGATCCTACTCATCTGGTGCTCAGCTACCGGGGAAGAGAGGACGCCATTGCTTCATTTGACGAGCAAAGGGCAGCGCAAAGGGACCTTCAAGCCCTTCTGGTGCCGCCCGGCCTGACTACAGAGGAAGTCCGAATGTGGGTAACAACCTGCTTGCTCGCTGCGCCTTTCACGAACTCCGTCATAGTGTTAAGTAGCACGTTAGATGTTGTGAGCGCATATCGGTCACTGGCGCGAACCTATGGTCTCACTACGACCCAGGCTCGAAGGGATATGGAGACCGTACAGAACTGGCTCGCCTCGCTAGCGCCTGAGACTCTTCCGGACAGCTTGTAACACACCCCCTACGGTATCACCCCCACCTACCGCATGAGGCGCTCGGTGGGACGGACGTCGCCGAGCTGGGTCTGCTCCACGTCGGGGCGGCGTATCTCGTCGAGCGGCGTCAGCGTGGCGTTGGGCGCGGCGCCGTCGGCCAGAGGGTAGTCGTAGGCGTGGTCAGTCAGGTAGCGTTGGGCCTCCGCAGACAGCAGGAAGCGCAGGAAGCGTTCCGCGTTGGCGCGGTTCTGGGCCGTCTCCAGTATGCCGGCGCCTACGATGATCAACAGGTTGCCAGGCCCATCGTGCGGCAGGTGGTAGTTGCGCACCGGGAACGATTCTCCCTGTTCCTCGAGGAACCGCAGCAGGTAGTAGTGGTTCACCAGTCCCACGTCCACCTCGCCCGCTCCCACTCCCGCGACGATCGCGGTGTGGTTAGGGTAGGTCGTCGCGTCGTTGTTCCTGATGCCCTCGAGCCAGCGCCGCGTCCTCTCCTCGCCCCACAGAATGCGCATGGCTGTCACCATCGTCTGCGTGGGGCCGCTGGTTGGCGACCATCCGACGCGTCCCTTCCACTCCGGGTTGGCGAACTCCTCGATAGTTCGGGGCAGGTCGCTCGCCGCCAACCTATCGGTGTTGTACACCACCGTGCGGGCGCGCGCGGACACGCCGACCCAGTTGCCGCCGTCGGAGCGCGCCCACTCCGGCACGCTGGCCAGAATGTCGCCGGGGAGCGGCGCGAGCAGCTCCGAGACCGCCAGCAGTCCGCCGGGGTCGCGGGTGTAGAACACGTCAGCGGGACTGTTCGCGCCCTCCTCGTTGAGCGTGGACGCTATCTCCGAGGTGCTGCCGTACTTGACGAGCGTGCGGATGCCGGTGGTCTCGCTGAACTGCTGTATCAGCTCGCCCACCAGGTTTTTGTTGCGTGCGGCATAAATCACCAGCGAGTCGGTCTGCTCCCCGG
>JAAXHY010000574.1 GCA_012270665.1 Dehalococcoidia bacterium | reverse complement strand
TCAACGAATCGGTGGGGCATTCCCGCAGCCTCCTGCCGCCAGTCTACACTAACGCCCCTACCTCGACACAGCACCTGTTGCTGAACGAGTACAGGCTCGGGCGACCCGAACGCTTGCGCGGCCTCGCCCCCGTCGGCTAGCATCCCCGCCAAGTAACCATCGCCCGAAGGAAAGGCCTATGGATATCAGCGCCCGCGTTCAGAATCTTGCAGAGAGAGCGCAGAGGCAGTTGCCGAACATCCAAACCGAGGAGGCGACCAAACTCGCCCTCATCAACCCCTTCATCCGTGAAGTGCTTGGCTACGACACAACCGACCTCACCGAGGTTGTGCCTGAGTACACCGCCGATGTAGGAACCAAGCGGGGAGAGAAGGTTGACTATGCCATCCTCCGCGACGGCGTTCCACGGATTCTTATCGAGGCCAAGAAGGCGAGAACGCGACTCCACGAAGAACAGCCCAGCCAGCTCTACCGCTACTTTACTACGACGCATTCCGCCCGGTTCGGCATCTACACTGACGGCGTCAAATACCTCTTTTATTCCGACTTAGACAAGGACAACCTGATGGACCAACGTCCCTTTCTTGTCCTCGACTTGATGGACTTGGACAACACTGCAGTAGAGGAGGTCTCCAAGTTTGTCAAGTCGGAGTTCAACCCCGACCAGATACGGGCTACCGCTAGTCAGCTCAAGTACACGCGCGCCATTAAGGAACTGCTTGCTGATGAGTTGCGCGATCCTTCCGAGGAACTGGTCAAGCTTCTGATGGGAAAGGTCTACTCAGGCGTGAAAACGCAGCAGCGCCTCGCAGAATTCAAGGGATTCGCCAGGAGAGCGGCCCAGCAACACATAGCGGACGAGATTCGCGGCAAACTGAATGCTGCGCTCGATGAGCAGAAGCCGGTGGGCGAACACGTCGAAACCACGCACACGCGACACATCCGCGCCAAGCAGCTGCTGACAATCAGCGAAGAAATCGCCATTCACTGGAAGTTCAAGGGGGAGGAATTCCAGGCAGTGTTGCAGCCGGACGGTCAAGTGCGCATGCCGGATGGCGACACAGTATCTCCAAGTTGGGCTTGCTCAGTAGTACTCGGGCGGAAGGTGAATCGGAACGGCTGGGACGTTTGGCGCTTCTACGACGAGCAGCAGGGGAAGTGGTTCCCCATCGGCAGTCTTCGCGTAGCTTCGTCTTAGCCTCTCACAGAGCGTCCCGCCCTCTACCATGAGGC
>JAAXHY010000359.1 GCA_012270665.1 Dehalococcoidia bacterium | reverse complement strand
CGGACAGCCCGTCAACCAACGCCGAGGCATTGCTGAGGCGGTTCAATCAGACCTCTCACACTGCGGAGATGATGCGGGTCGTGTTCTCCACCTATCAGTCCCTCGACGTGATCGCTCGCGCACAGAAGCTCGGGCTGCCGGAATTCGACCTCATCATTTCCGACGAGGCGCACCGCACGACGGGGGTTCAGCGCAGAGGTTTAACCAGCGAGGACGAGTCTGGATTTCGGCGTGTACACGACAACGCTTTCGTGAAGGGGCTGAAGCGGCTCTACATGACTGCGACTCCGCGCATCTATGGGGATAGCGCCAAGCGCAAGGCGAACGAGGAACAGTTGACCCTCGCCTCGATGGACGATGAGTCCATGTATGGGCCAGAGTTTCACCGGCTCGGCTTTGGAGCGGCTGTGGACAAAGGCATCCTGTCTGAATACAAGGTCGTGATACTGGATGTAGATATGGAGCAGGTGGGGGTAGACCTGGAGCGTATGTTGAGCGACGAGGAAGTCGCCGTGACTACCGTTCCCCGCACCGGCAGGAAGAGCGAGACCAAGATAACTCTGACCCTGGACAACTCTGCCCGGATGGTCGGTTGCTGGAACGGACTTCGCAAAGTGGGCATAACCCCCGATGAGTTCTTGTATGACCCCGCGCCGTCTAAGAGGGCCGTAGCGTTCACCAACACAGTCGACCAATCTCTTGAATTCGCGTACTACTTCCCGCAGATCGTGGATGAAGTCAGCAAGGAGGGGAATACCGGCCTGCGGTGTCGTGTCCAACACGTGGACGGGGCGATGAACGCACAAAGGCGCGCCTTCGCCCTTGATTGGCTGAAGGGCGGCGAAACCAATGGCTTCTGCAACGTGGTGTCGAATGCGAGGTGCCTGACCGAAGGGGTTGATGTGCCTGCTCTGGACGCCATCCTGTTCTTGTATCCCCGCAGGTCAGTGATCGACGTCGTGCAGGCCGTCGGCCGGGTGATGAGGCAGGCGGATGGCAAGAAATTTGGCTATGTCATATTGCCCATCGCCCGGGAACCTGGCAGAACTCCAGAGGAGACCCTGAACGACAGCAAGTACAGGTACGTCTGGCA
>JAAXHY010000561.1 GCA_012270665.1 Dehalococcoidia bacterium | reverse complement strand
TCGGAGACTGGATGTTTGAAGGTACGGGAAATAATCAGGGTAGTGGAGCGGGACGGTTGGTACTATGTAAGGACGCGAGGCAGTCATCGCCAGTACAAACATCCAGTCAAACGTGGGCAAGTCACGATTCCTGGACATCGCAACAAAGAACTGTATCCAGCCACATTACATAGCATTCTGAAACAGGCAGGATTGAGATGAGCGACACTCTGAGATACGAGGTTGTGATTGAAGGAAATGACAGAGATGGGTACTCTGCCTTCCTCCCGTCTTTATTAGGGTGTGTATCCGCCGGCGATACCATTGATGAGATAAAGACACTAATCGTCGAGGCAGTCTCATTTCATATCGAAGGGATGGTGGAAGACGGTCTACCCATTCCTGATCCTATTCCGCCCGAGTTGTGGGAGAAGGAATTTGGAATGTCTGTCCCCGAATCTGTTGTTCCCTGTCTGTTCGTCGAGATTTCTGAAGTTCGAGAAGTGACTGCTGATGCACATCCAAATTCCAAGTCAGCATACAAGAGTCGTCTCGTGTACGACGGGCCTGAAACGAACAGTGGACACCTGGTGAGACAATCGCAACTCTCAAAAACGAAATAGCTGGAACAAAACCATTAGGACTTACGCACGAATGATTGGATGACAAAATGACCACTGCCTCAACCGAAAGACAGACTCTAGCGCTCCAATATGACCTGACCGTTGGAATGTCGGTCATGGAAGGGCGCGGATTCTACTACCCCTCCGACACGGCAGTCGCCAGCAACGGACGCCTATACGTCGCCAACCGCTCCGTGGATGGCGTCGACAGGGGCGTCCGCGTAACCATGTGCGACGTCGAAAGCGAGTACTATGGCACGTTCGGGTCGTCCGGCGAGGGAGAAGGGCAGTTCATCTGGGTATCCGGTATAGCCGAGGACACCCAGGGCCGCCTCTTCATCACCGACGAATACTCCAGCCGCGTGTCTATTTTCGACCTGGACGGCAACTTCGTTTCCAGGTGGGGAACCGCCGGAAGCGGAGACGGAGAATTGGATGGCCCATCAGGAATAGCGATTGGCTCTTCCGGATCGGTCTATGTCGGCGATACCCACAACAACCGCGTGCAGAAGTTCACTCCCAGCGGACTACACATCCTCACCATAGGAGGCGAGGGATCCGAAGAGGGTCGTATGAGCCTGCCTTGGGGTCTGACGGTCGCGCCCAATGGCGACCTGTATGTCGCGGACTGGGGGAACGACCGCATCCAGCGATTCACCCAAGACGGCGAATTTGTCGCGGTGTATGGCTCGCCCGGCCCAGGCGAAGGCCAGCTGCGCAGACCCTCCAGCGTCGCCGTTGACGAGCGCGGACTCATGTACATATCCGACTGGGGAAACGAGCGGGTTCAGGTCTTAGACGCCGACGGACGTTTCATCCAGCAGCTTCGTGGACAGGCGACCGAATCCGAGTGGGCCGTCAACTTCCTGAACATCAATAGGGAAGAAGGCGAAGCCCGCGCCAGGGCCGACCTGGAACCTGACATACCCATCCTCGACTACGACGATCCGCACGAGGTATCTTCCCATATCGAGAAGCTGTTCTGGTCGCCCGTGTCCGTCAAGCTCGACTCCGATAACAGGCTCTATGTAACCGAGAGCAACCGCCACCGCATACAGATATATCGCCAAGCGCATTAGGCCTTGTTGCCTTCTCGCCATTCCCGCGAAAATGGGAATCCATAGGTTGCGGAAGACTGACACATCCCAAAATCAACCGACGACCAAAAACTGAACCACCCAGGATCCAAACGAACATGAGCCTCAGCGCACTGAACACGTTGCTGCCATTAGCGGGATGGGACGCCAGCCGCGCCTCTGAGATCGAGTTCTGCGGCGGCGCTGACCCCATCCTGCCCACGCCGTTCCGAATCGGCGAGACCGCTGCGGCCAGCCTGGCAGCCGTCGGACTTGCCGCCTCCGACCTCTGGAAGTTCCGCACCGGACGCGGCCAGCGGATCAG
>JAAXHY010000443.1 GCA_012270665.1 Dehalococcoidia bacterium | reverse complement strand
ATCGTCCAGGGCGCATCGGCGGTGTCGGTGTAAAAGAACATCGCCTCTTTGGCTTCGGTGTACTCCTCCCACTTATCCTTGGACTTCAGGTCAATTGGACTGACTTTCCACTGCTTCAGGGGGTCCTTGGCGCGCTTCTTGAATCTCCTGAGCTGCTCCCTGCGGCTTACTGAGAAGTACAGCTTGATAAGGCGAATTCCGCTCTCCACGATCATCCGCTCCAGGACCGGCGCCTGCCGCATGAATCGCCTGTACTGTTCATCAGTGGAGAATCCCATCACACGCTCCACGCCCGACCGGTTGTACCAGGAGCGGTCGAACAGCACTATCTCTCCATTTGTGGGGAACTGAGCAATGTACCGCTGGAAGTACCACTGACCCGATTCCACGGATGATGGCTTGTCGAGCGCCACCACACGGGCGCCCCTTGGATTCCAGTGCTCCATGAAACGCCGGATCGTGCCGCCCTTGCCCGCGGCGTCCCTGCCTTCGAACAGGATGATTACACGCTCGCCGGAGTCCCTCACCCAGTTCTGCAGTTTAACGAGCTCTATTTGAACGGGGATCTTCTGGTCGTAGTACTCCTCGTACCCCATCCGCTCCGCGTACGGATATATATTCTCCCGGAAGTAGCGAATGCGGTCATACGGCGAGATGCTAAGCGGGTCGTCGAGAGGCTCCGCATCGAGGATCCGACGCCTCTTCTTCAGCACCTCATGCTCGTCGCCGTAGACGTACTGGTAGTGATGACGAACTCTGTTCTTCACAGGCAACTTCTTCTTGTTCATCAGTTCACCCCCGCCGCCGGAAACGCGATAGTGAATGATGCTTCAGTACTATAGGGGCAGGACAGCTTTCACGCAACTTGCCGGACGCCCACGAAGCGGGCCGTAGATCCCCCTGTGCTAGACTGCGCTCCGCTGCAGGCTTGAAATGACGGACTGTCCCGGCATTCTTTCTCAGAAGGCAATGCGACAAGTTCCACACAACACCCCATCCTTGGTACCGCACATCCTTCTTCTCGTCCTTTCATACCAGCCTGTCCCGTGACGACCCTCGCCGCGATCGACATTGACTCCAATGCACTCCGACTGGCCATCGGTCGCATTCACGGGACCGGAATTGACATAGTCCACACAGACCGCAATCCAATACGCTTGGGAGAAGACGTCTTCACAGAAGGGCGTCTCTCTCACAAGACGATCAAACGGACGGCCGCAGCAGTAGAGGAGTTCTCGAAGTCCTCATATCTTCACGGCGCGATGCACATCGCGGCAGTTGCCACAAGCGCCGTTCGTGAAGCGGCCAACGGCAGCGCCCTGACAGATCGCATCCGCAGAAAGACAGGCATCGACGTAAACGTGATTGATGGGCTGGAAGAGGCAAGGCTCGTTCACCTCGCTGTTTCCCGTAAGTTGGAACTCGCAAATTGCGATGCTATGCTCGTTGACATCGGCGGCGGCAGCGTGGAGGTAGCCTTGGCGAGCCGTGGCATTCTCATTGACAGCAAGAGCCATAGGCTGGGGACCGTCCGGATGCTCAAGATGATGTCGGACCCAACTCAGGGACATGAATCATTCCGGCGGCTTGTGCATCAGGTGTCCGATGAGACGCGCGATTGGGTCATATCCACTCTTGGCCACAACCTCCTGGGCTCCGTGATAGGCACAGGCGGAAACGTGGAGGCAATTGGAGACCTCAGCGGTCGGCGCGCGGGTAGGGAGGCCGTTTCGTACGCGAACTCGGAAGACATGGAGCGAACGCGCGAAGCT
>JAAXHY010000186.1 GCA_012270665.1 Dehalococcoidia bacterium | reverse complement strand
GTGCCCAACAACACCTGGGGCTACGGATTGGCGGCGCTGCCTGTGGAGAATATGCCCACGCCTGAGCCTATACCTACGCCCACGGTTGATCCCTCACCGCCTGATATACCGGTCGGCAGACTCCCTGATGAGGAATTCAACACGCTCGGCGCGTCTGGGAATAACGCGCCGGGAGGCATGTGGTCGGACGGAACCACTATGTGGGTCGCCGACCGGGAAGACGACAAGATATACGCTTATGACATCAGTACCAAGCAGCACGATTCGTCCAAGGACATAGCCCTGCACGAGGAAAACGCGGATCCGAGTGGCATCTGCTCGGACGGGAGCACGATGTGGGTTTCCGACCGAGCAGACGACAAGCTGTACGCTTACGACCTCGGCACCAAGCAGCGCGATTCGTCCAAAGACATAGCCCTGCACGAGGAAAATGCGCATCCTGAAGCCGTCTGGTCGGACGGGACCACTATGTGGGTTGCCGACCGGGAAGACGACAAGCTGTACGCTTACGACCTCGGGTCCAATCGGCGCGTTTCGGATAGTGACTTCGACCACCTTGACTCAAGCAGTTCTCCGGCTGTGGGTCTGCATTCGGACGGGACCACTATGTGGGTCGTGGGCGAAAATAGCGTGCACGTCAACGCCTACGAGATGAGCACTAAGTGGTTCATTAAGGAGAAGAGCTTCATCATGATTTCGGTCACGGGTAACAACGACCCGCAGGGCTTGTGGTCGGACGGTTCGGTGATGTGGGTTGGTGACCGGCGCGATGACAAGATATACGCCTATAGCGCATTTCCCTCCACACCGAAACCTGCGGTCACGCCCACACCCACGCGTCCGCCGACTCAAGGGCGCGGACCTCGCCTGCCGCACCAGGACTTCAACTCACTCTCCGCAGCCGGAAACAACGAACTGACCGGCATCTGGGCGAACGGCACTACTATGTGGGTCGCAGACTGGAAGGACGACACGCTGTACGCTTACGACATCAAGTCCAAGGGGCGCGACGCGTCCAAAGACATCCCTCTGCACAGCGACAACGCAAATCCCAGGGGCGTCTGGTCGAACGGAACCACGATATGGATCGCCGACAGAAAGGACGACAAGATTTACGCATACGACATCGCCACCAAGCAGCGCGACTCGTCCAAGGACTTCGACACCCTGAAGGCGGCCGGGAACAGAGACGCCGATGGTCTGTGGTCGGACGGAACTACGATGTGGGTTGCCGACAGGAAGGACGACAAGCTGTACGCATACGACATGAGCAGCAAGCAGGCGGTGTCTGACAGAGACATCGAGCTTATCGGGAGCATACTGCCTGGGGGACTGTACTCGAATGGTAGTACGATATGGGTAGTGGACGAGAACGGCGACAGGGCACAGGCTTACGGGTTGAGGACGAAGGGGCGAGAATACGAGAACGACTTCGACGCGCTTTCAGCTGCCGGGAACAACGACCCGTATGGATTGTGGTCGAACGATACGGTGATGTGGGTAGGTGACTGGGCCGATGACAAGCTATACGCCTACAGCGCCCTCTCCCCTACGCCCACTCCCACGCCCATGCCGGGAGTTACGCC
>JAAXHY010000165.1 GCA_012270665.1 Dehalococcoidia bacterium | reverse complement strand
CAACCGTTGCGAGCCAGGACGCGGACCGCGGCCTCCATCTCCGGACCGTTGACCAGAGGCATCACGCAGCCGGAGAGGATGGCGACGCGGGAGCGTCTTTCTCCGATGGGAGGAATTACCTGGCCCTCGGCCTTGAAATAGGTGTCAGAGACTTCGGGCATGGAAGATTCGAGAGCGGCGATTGAGGGCACTAGCTTGTCGAGTACGCCGGACTTCTGCAACAGGGCTTGGAGGCCGGATTTCTGGTACAGCCTGGTCATGGACATCAGGGCTTGCAGTCGGCCCTGGTGGGGGACGATATGTTTGAGAGACAGATTCTCGGCGTTCTTTCGCAGGAAGCCTTGCTTTCTGTGTTCGGCCACCTGCGCCATAGTGGCTTCTATCAGGTTTCCGTAGGGGACGCCTGAGGGACAGGCGACCTCGCAGGCGCGGCATTGGATACAGAGGTCCCAGTGTCGGATAACGGTGTCGGTAATTCCGATTCGGCCCTCGTTGACCGCCTTCATGAGGGCGATGCGTCCGCGCGGGGACTCGGTTTCGAGTCCGGTCTGAATGTAGGTGGGACACGCCTGGAGGCAGAAGCCGCAGTGTACGCACTTGTACAGGTCGGACTCCTGGGGCGCGTCTGGGCCGGAGAACAGCAGGGAGGGATCGAGTCCTGGCTGGGTGTTCACAGTCAAATCCTCCCCACGAACCTTCCTGGGTTCATTATGCCGTTGGGGTCGTAGCGGCGTTTCATGCGGCGCATGACCTCTATGCCGGCGTGGTTCTCACCCCAGACGTCTATTTCGGCTTTCACACTGGGCGGGCATCGTTGGACGACGGCGGTTCCGCCGAGACGGGATACCTGTTTTCGGAGCTTGGCGATCACTGTTATCAGAGTGTCATCTGGTATGTCGGCGGGGCCGAACCAATTCGCTTCTACCGTTCCGAATCCGGGTTCGGCCAGGGCGACGGGTTCAAGGTCGGCATCGCGTAGTTGAGAGACCATCTTGAAAATGTCGCATATACGGGACGGGAGCGCGGTCATCCTGATGTTCAGTATTGGGGCCACTTCGGGCAACCATCCGAAGTCTGATATAGGACGCCATACCGATGGGCTGGGGCCTTCGCTCTCTCGCTGGGAGGACGCTCCCGCGGCAGCGAACATGGCGCTGATTTCATCCACCTGCCGGGCCAGGGTCCGGGCGCGTCCGCCAAGGCGGACGGCGATATGGTGGCGCGCGCCGCCCTCATCGAGATCCGCGTGGGAGGCAGCGCGCGGGTCCATGACAGTCATGGCGAGCGGCATGACATAGGAATTGAACACGCGCATGGAGGCGTCAACTGCCTCCTCCACACTGTCGAATGAGGCTATGAGTGTTCTCTCGTACATGGGAATGGGCGTGAGCTTGAAACTCGCTTCGAGAATTATGCCGAGACTGCCTATTCCGCCTATATGGAGGCGTGACATATCGTAGCCACTGACGTTCTTGACCACCTGTCCGCCGCTCTTGGTGATAGCGCCGTCGGGTTGGACTACCTTCATGCCGATTACAGTGTCTCGTGGGTGTCCGAAATGCCACTTGAGGGGGCCGCTCACGGCGGCGGCGAGCGTTCCGCCGACGGTGGCGTGAGCGGGAATCGGTGGGTTAATGGGGAGGAACTGTCCCTGCTGGGCGAGGACCTCGGAGACCAGGTTGAGCGTCATTCCTGCCTGAAAAGAGGCGGTGAGGTCGGCGTAGTTATGCGAGACGACGCGGTTGAAGTTGGTCATGTCCAGGACGAGGCAGGGACGTTCGGGCGTGTTTCCGAGAGTGGCGCGAGTGCCACCTCCCCAGGGGATGATTCCGAGTCCGTCGT
>JAAXHY010000049.1 GCA_012270665.1 Dehalococcoidia bacterium | reverse complement strand
GAACTCGTGGACTGAACTATCTCCGCGTTGATGCCCACTTCCTTCAGGTTGTTCTGGAAGAACTCCAGCGCCTTCTGATAGACCACCGAGCCGCACGCGCCCGTCCTGAGCTGAATCTGCACTTCCAGGTATGGATAGCCCGCGTCCGCCAGGAGCTGACGCGCCAGGTCTGGGTTGTGATAGTACTTCGTCGCTATTGTCGGGTCGTGTCCCGCCATGCCGGGCAGGATGAGGCTCTGGTGAACGTCGGCCAGTCCGAGCGCAACCACGTCCCGCATACCCTGGTAGTCAATCGCGTACCTGATAGCCTGGAATCCCTCCGGCGTATCCAGCGGCTTTATGCGCCTGTCCACGAGGATGTTGCAGGTGATGAGCGACGGATAGGTGAACACCTCCACGTTCTCGTCGCCCTGGAACGACTGCAAAGATATGGGATCGAGCTGGAGCGCGACGTCCACTTCGCCCGCCGAAAGCTGAAGCGCGCCCACCGCCGGCTCCGGCACGTGTATGTCTATCACCCGCTCCACGGACGGACTTACCCCGTCGTGGCCTCCCCAATAGTCCGGGTTCCTCGCCATCACCAGCCGCTGCTCGGCCGTGAAGCTCTCCACCATGAACGGCCCGGTTCCGATTGACCTCTCGTTCGCCCACGCCACTCCGTAGTCCGAGCCGCTCTCATCACTCACCGCGTTGGCGAGCGCCTCTTCGGCGTCCACTATCAGCAGGTCCTTCGCCGTCAGCAGTGGAAGCAGCGGCGCGTATGAATCCGTGAGCGTCCACCGGAATGTCGTATCGTCAACCGCTTCCATGCTCTCCGTAAGCGTGTACCATGCCTGGTTCTCCGCGATCCCCTCTCGCTCGAAGATGTCGAACGCCCTCTGGAACGACTTGTGAACCGCGTCCGCCGTTAGCGGCCTGCCTGTCGTGAAGCTCACGTCCGGGCGGATGTTGAAGGTGTAGCTCATTCCATCCTCGGACACGTCCCAAGACTCCGCCAGGTTGGGCACGACATTCTTCGCCGCTGAGGTGTTGTCAATCGCCACCAGCCCGTCGAACATATTGAACGACACCCTGCATCCCCAGAAGGAGCAGCCTCTCGGCGGTGTGAGTGTGGCGAAGAAGAACACGTCCCTCACAAGCAGGTCGGGGTAG
>JAAXHY010000289.1 GCA_012270665.1 Dehalococcoidia bacterium | reverse complement strand
TGCAACTCCACATCAGGCGCGATCGCTGTCAGCGTGCCTCCCCCGCTCCCTTTCAGGTACTCCAGCGCGTCGAACTCAAACTCCAGCGCGGCAACATGCGATCGCCATTCGTAACTTCCATCGCTGTTGAAGTGGTCGAACCGAGTCGAGACTTGGGAGACGGAGCGCAGATTCACCCGCGCGATGACGTCGGCTAGGATGATCCGCTCCTCCAGCGTCGTAGGGCCGTAGATGATCCGCTCCTCCAGCGTCGTAGGGCCGTAGTAGGACGGCGGCGCGGCGCTGCTGGGGGATAGCCGTGCGAATATGGCGATTCCGATGTCGGTGGCGAACCCGCTGAAGGCCACGACAATGAGCAGGGCGACGAAGACCGTCAACGGCGTCCAAATCTTCCAGCGCCGCCTCAGTCCTGTGATTATCGTCATGACAAGACCTCTCATACTATCCAGCATCAGTGTGGCTTCGCGCCGTGCTCGTTGCGGTACACCTGTCGCAGGTAGTCTCTGTCCAAACTGGGGATGGATGTCACCTCCCGCTCATTCTCCATCACGTAGCCGGAGTAGTGGCCCCCGTACTCCTTCTTGTAGAGGTCGGTGAGCCCAGCCGTGTGCCCGAACTCGTGCATCAGCACCCCCAGCGCGTGTTTGTACACTCCCTCGGTGCCGTCTCCGAGATCAACTTCATCGTCATGCCAGCTGTAATCACCGGGGATTGGAACATATATGGTAGTGGAGGATGTCGAAGGAGGAACCTGAGAGGAATAAGACCTATGAGAGACAGAGATACGCAGGCGACCATGCCCACTGCTCCAACACGCCCGAAGGAACAGATCGCCCGCCTAGGCAAGGATATTTGTCAGCGAGACATACGGCAACAGGTCGAAAACGGTCACATAGGGGAAGTCGTCGCCATTAACATAGGGACCGGCATCTGGGCTATCGACAATGAGGTACTTGAAGCGGTGGATCGTTTGCGGATTAGCACTCCGGGGACGTATGAGCCCCCTTGCGCAGTATCCACTAGCTACACCCCTTGTGAACGTCAAGAATTACGCAGCGACTCTCCTGCAAATGAGTGGCCATGTTGGTTGAACTGACGTGGCTGGGCTTCCGAGAATCCTTCACGGCGATACATCTCCTGTCTTATATTCCACAAGGACCGCTCCCTCCATCCGGGCGAGTCTGCGGTCGAAGGTGTGAAGGGGTGTAGCCCCCGTCCGTTCGGCTGCCGAGAGAATCATCAGGTCTGAGAAGCCCGCGCCTCCCTGGCGGTAGCGATAAGCGGCCACGTCATCCGAATTCTCGACCATCAGGCTGTCCGAAGCGGTCAGGTCCATCAACGCCGCGGCGACCTGGGTTCGCGTGAAGAGGTTGCTCCTCTCCAGCACCTAGGCCATCTCTATCACCACCTCCCGGCAGATGAATCCTGGATCGCCGGGCGTCAACCCATCCATCAGGGCGCGGGCCGCCTCCTCCTGCTCAGGGT
>JAAXHY010000172.1 GCA_012270665.1 Dehalococcoidia bacterium | reverse complement strand
CAGCAGTTGTACGACGCGCCGAAGACAGGTCGCAGGCGCGCGAACGCTCCGCCCGCGCCCATTGCGGACCTTCTGGGGCCGACCGCCAGCGACAGGCCGGAGGAGCGCGATGACTTCGACGACCGGATAGCGCGCAGGCGGGCGCCGCTGATGGTAATCAACGACGAGGCGCACCATACCCACGAGGAGGATTCGGCGTGGAACCAGACTATCCGGGGGCTGCGCGAGCGGCTGGGCAGGAATCGGTTCATGGCGCAGGTGGACTTCTCGGCCACGCCGCGCTTCAACGACGGAACACTGTTTCCGTGGACGATATACGACTATCCGCTGCGCGACGCCATTCGGGACGGCATCGTGAAGCAGCCTATCCGGGGCGAGATAAGCGGCGCGGGCGAAACGGCGTCGGAGGACGCGGCGGCTCGGTACGGAGCGTACATAACGGCGGCGGTGAATCGCTGGCGGGAATACCGCGACCAGCTAAAGCCGCTGAACAAGAGGCCCGTGCTCTTCGCCATGCTGGAGCGTTCCAAAGACGCGGATGACGTGGGCGAGTATCTGCGCCAGACGCACCCCGACTATTTCGGCGGCGACAGGCTCCAGGTGATTCATACCGGGCGGGACGGGGAAGTGTCCAACAAGGACCTGCAAAGAGCGCGGGACGTAGTGAAGAGCATTGATTCCGAGGGCAGTTCTATCAACGCGGTGGTCAGCGTCATGATGCTGCGCGAGGGCTGGGACGTTCGGAACGTGACCGTGGTGTTGGGATTGCGTCCGTACACATCCAAGGCGAACATTCTGCCTGAGCAGGCCATCGGGCGCGGGCTGCGGCTCATGTTTCGTGGAGAGGCGGGCTCGGAACAGGGTTATCGGGAACGGGTGGACATCATCGGCACGGAGAAGTTCATGGAGTTCGTGTCGGACTTGGAGAGGATAGAAGACATCGCGCTGGATACGGAGGACATCGAGCGTAATCCGATAGTCATCGTGTCCATCTATCCTGACGTTGATAAACAGGATATGGACATCGCCATCCCGAATGTCTCGCCCATATATGAGCGTAGAACCGACACGCGGGAGCAGATAAGCGGGCTGGATGTGGATTCTATCCACGTCGAAAACCTTCCGTTCGGCCTGGAAGCGCTGGATGATGAGACATTCGAGTACCTGGGACTGGACGCGCTCACGGACGAAGAACTGCTTGCGCGCGTGTATCAATTGCCCAGTCCGAACACCTGCGGCGAGGTGATCAGCCATTACGCGACGCGAATCAGCCGAGAGACGAACCTGCCCGGCCATTTCGATATAATCGTGAACAAGCTGCGGGAGTTCTTCACGCGGCGCGCGTTTGGGCAGGTGGTTGACCTCGAGGACAACTCGCTCGCGCCGGTTCTGGCGAGGCCGGCAATCGGCTTTCTAACGGCGCAGGGCTTCGCTCGCGCCATCCGTCCGCTGATACGCCGGGAGCTGGAGCCGACCCTCCAGGCCGACCCCTTCCGCCTGTCCGGCGTGGAACCCTTCCCGTGGTCCAGGCCGACCTGCGAGGCGTCCAAGACTGTGTTCAATCTCGTGGCGGCGGACAACGAGTTCGAGGCGGAGTTCGCGCGCTTCCTGGAAGCGGCTCCCGATGTCGTCCGGTTCGCCAAGCTGCCTTTGCGACTGGGGTTCAAGATTCAGTACGTCGCCAATACGGGCAACATACGCCACTACTACCCGGATTTCGTGGCGGTCGGGGACGACGGCCTGCATTACCTCATCGAGACCAAGGGCATAGAGGATACGAATGTCGCCAACAAGGACAGGGCGGCGAATATCTGGGCCAGGAACGCGACCGAATTGGCAGGCATACCCTGGCGTTTCGTGAAAGTGGCGCAGATAGACTATGAGGATATTCCGGCGCGTACCTTCGCGGACATAGTTCAGGCGTTCAGCGCGCCGTTCTCTCGCTGAATTCCTGGAGCAGCCAGTTGTTGTTCCGTATTATGGATGTAGCCGAACAGGGAATCTAGGGTTCATCCAGAGTGTAGTCTGCGTGTCGGACCTCGAATTCCAGGTTGCTGTTCACAGGATCATAGTTCATATTCCAAAAGTTGAGGATGTCCCGGCCGAGTAGGGAGGGGATAGTCGCGTTGGTGTCGTTCCAAGTTCGTCGAATCTACCTGTAATCATAGAATATATATCGGCGGGTCGGGGTCGAGGAACTCTATCGCCATGTCCGAGCCGCGAAGACCACGGCGATGGGCTTCATCTACGACTTGGCCTAGAGAGTCGCCCAGAGCCACAATCCCGTCTTCTCCCATGACCACCCATTTACCGGGATGTTTTTCAGTCAGCGTCACGCGCTCTCTGCTCATGCGGTCAAGGATTTTGTCGAACCGGAGACTTCTCTCACGCCTTGCTTCCATCACACCTGGGCGCTTGAGATTCTCAACGTATTCAATTAGAAGTTCACTTTCCCACTCTCGACTCGTAGGCGAATTCCATTTGTTTTCTTTCTCGGGCATATCTCCCCCGATCTCCGAGCAATCTTTCGGACGGGTATGACTTGATACATACATTTCGCTACTTCATCATAATACCACCAAGGAACCGCAGACCCCCACCGTCTATCGCCAACGGTTCGACTCACTTCTGTTCCCGCAGGTCTAGCTAAGGCAGCCGTCGGACCCTCCCCA
>JAAXHY010000421.1 GCA_012270665.1 Dehalococcoidia bacterium | reverse complement strand
CGCCCTATCTTGGAGCAGGTCGCCGCCAGCATTCCCAGTATCACGACGTACTCGCCCAGGTGGTCGGCGGTCGTGCGGGACGGCATCGGCATCGGACGCAAGTCCAGCTTCTCCGCCATCTTCTGCTGGACATCCAGCCCGATTGGCCCGAGCGATCCCAGCGTCCCGGCGCCGCCGCCCAACATCGCGACGAACACCCTGCTCTCGCATCCTCTGAGACGCTCGATGTGTCGGCTCAGTTCATCAATCCACACCGCCACCTTGAGGCCGAACGTCGCCGGGACGGCGTGCTGTCCGTGCGTTCTTCCCGGAAGCGCGTAGTCCTTGGTCTCTTCGGCCAAGTCGCCGAACAGCGTGAGAATCTTCGCCAATTGGGACAGGTATATGCGATGCGCCTTGCGCAACTGGAGCAGCTTGCCCGTCTGGGTAATGTTTTGGGTCGTCGCTCCCCAGTGAACGTAGCCGCCCGCGTCACCGTCGCACACGCGGTCGAGTTCCCATATCAGCGGCACAAGCCCGTGTCCCGTCCGCGCCAGACCTTCTTGAATCGCGTCCCGGTCGAGGTATTCGAGCCGTGACTTGCGCGTTATCTCCTCCGCCGCGTCCGTCGGAACGATGTCCAACTCCGCCTCCGCCTGAGCGAGAGCGGCCTCCACGTCCAGCCAGGACTGGAGTCGCTGGTCGTCGGAGAAAAGGTCTCGGATCCCGGGGTCTTCCATCCTGAGCGCGGTGGGTTCCTGCTGCATGAATCGAGCCTCCTGATGGTGGTGAAACGAGTGTATTCACCGAATCGCGTGTATGTCAACGCAACCAAAAAGACGGGCCGGGCCCGCCTTCCGATGAATTCCGAGCGGTCTTACGGGGGACTAACCGGCTTCCAGGTGTCTCACGTCGTTGAACCTGTTGATGCGGGAGACGTTCGCATTGCCGAGGGCGTGGCCGTCCAGATGCCACTTCTTCACGTCAATGCTGAAGTCGAAGACGCCCGTGTTCCTGACCGACAGCCCCCAGACGCGATTGGAGCCGACAATCTGGGCGAATATGAATTGCATGATTCCGCCGTGCGATACGACGAGGACCTGATCGCCGTTGTGGTGGTCGGCGATGAGCTTATCCACCACACGCTGGGCGCGCGACCTCTTTTCGGCCAGCGTCTCCGCGCCCTCCACGATGTCCATGTTGCGCGTCTCGGCGAACTCCACCGCGATTTCCGGGTAGCGGGTCTCTATATCCTCCCAATTCAGACCGGAGAATATCCCCACGTCGGTCTCCATGAGGTCGTCCCAGGGGACGATGGAATCTTCCAGCCCGATGCGCGATGAGGCTATCCGGGCGGTGTCGAAAGTGCGGCTGAGCGGACTCGCGTATATGCGCGA
Organism: Dehalococcoidia bacterium; assembly: GCA_012270665.1. Next base: position 953 of record JAAXHY010000421.1, on the reverse strand, counting down.
GGGCCGATATCCCTCGGCTCTGAATGCCTTTCCCAGCCTGGAAGCCTGCTCTCGGCCCGTGTCCGTTAGCTGGGTATCGTCGCGCCCCTGCCAGCGGCCGGCGGCGTTGCCGGTACTCTCCGCGTGTCTTACTATCCTGAGTTCCATATTCTCACCGCATGGGAATATAGCATACTCTCGGGTAGCCGCGCATTATTCATTTTGACTCGAATATGCCATAATGGCGTAGATGGATCCGGAAAGGACTATGATGGAAGATACTCGTTCGTCAGAGGAACAGCAGAGAGACGTCGCCACTAAGGGCGATGTGAGGCGGCTGGAGTCTCGCATGGAGTCCATGGAATCCCACATTGGGAACGTGGAATCTCGCATGGCGACCAAAGAAGACCTGGCACACGTCGAGAAGAACATGTCGTCAGACTTGGCGCGTACTGAGAAGAGCATCCGGTCGGACATGGCGACTAGAGACTACGTCAAAGATGTGGAGAATAGACTGACTTCTCAGTTGAACCAGTTGCGGGACGACATAGGCCCTATCAAAGACGCTCACGCGATGGGCGCGGCTGTCAGAGAAGCGGACTTGATAGCCGAGGAGATGGGATTCAGATTTGTTCGGGTATTGGAGCGCAAGGACATCAGACAGCTCGTAAATGGGAATGGACTGCCTGGAGCGTCCTCCGACGATCTGAAGAGTTTTCGCAGGGCGGACCTGATCATGGAGGTAACCGACTCGCTGGGAGAAGTTGCGTATATTGCGGCGGAAATATCCTTTACTGCCGATGAGCGGGATACTAATCGGGCCGTCCGAAACGCAGAATTTATGAGCAGGCTGACTGGCAAACAGACCAGGGCGGCCATTGTTGGGTTGCGCCGCGATAACAGGATAGAGCGGATACCGCAGAGCGAAGTGTTTTGGTATGGTCTCCCACAGTCCGCGATTCACTCCGACTAGC
>JAAXHY010000487.1 GCA_012270665.1 Dehalococcoidia bacterium | reverse complement strand
GAGGCCCACGCCTGTGAAGTCGATCTCGTCGTTCTCGTACATGGCCATCGTCTGGCCGCCGGCGAGGTTGAACACCACACGGTCAACTTTGGCCTTTTCCTTATAGTAGTTGTCGTTGCGCTCGAGAATCAGGCGTTCGCCGATCCGGTATTCGGCCAGCCTGAATGGGCCCGTGCCGTTAGGAGTGTCCGTCCACTGGCGGCCGCCGCCCTCTACGTTCTCCTTATCGAGTACGAACGCGGTTGGGTAGGTGAGCTTTGCCAGGAAGTAGGCCTTCGGCTCGTCGATTGTGATCTGGAGCGTACGGTCGTCAATGACCTTTACGCCAGCCATGTCGGTGGTATTGCCCTCGAACACGTCATGGGCACCGACGATGTCATTCAGGTAAGTCTCGGCCACGGTCGAGCCAGTGTCGGGATGTGCCGCCCTCTCGATAGACCACTTGAAGTCATTGGCCGTTATGGGCTTGCCGTCATGGAACTTGGCGTCAGGTCTGAGGTAGAAGGTATAGACGGTCGAGGTATCATCGACATCCATGCTCTCAGCTATCTCCAATTCCAGCTGCAGATCCGTGTTTAGCGTCAGCAGCCCGCTGTACAGTTCGACGACTATGGCTGAAGACGTTGTGTCGCTGGAGAGGTGCGGATCGAGCGTCGGCGGGTCGTCCCACATTCTGCGGAACTCACCGCCGAAGGACGACTGCTCCCCAATCTCCTGAGGCTCGTCCGTTTCCGACGCGACCGGCGTTTCTTCAACCTGGGCTTCCGTTTCGCCTGGCGCGATCTCGGAAATGGAGTCTCCATTGTCGCCGCCGCACGCTATCGCAATTGCGGCAATGGCCAGGAAGAGTAATGGCAACAGCTTCTTGGTCATGATAGTGAAACTACTCCTGAATTTGATGATTGGCGACTTGCCGCTGGGTCGGGAGCTCTCACGCCGTTGGATCCATGCACGGCGGAAGTCCTGATGCCCGGATTATGCGACTGTCTCTGTTAAGTACGCTCTCATAAACTGATCCAGATTTCCATTCAGGACATCCTGGGCGTCTGACACCTGGTAGAGCGTTCGATGGTCCTTGACCATCTGGTATGGGTGCAGCACGTAGCTCCTTATCTGCCGGCCCCACTCAGCGGACACATGCTCTCCCTTTAGCTTGGACCGCTCGTCCGCCCGCCGGGCGTTCTCCTTCTCCACAAGGCGGGACGTCAGGATGCGCATGGCGATTTCTTTGTTCTGGTGCTGGGACCGCTCGTTCTGGCAACTGACTTTGAGACCCGTCGGAAGGTGGGTGATGCGCACTGCCGTGGAGTTCTTCTGCACGCTCTGACCGCCGGCACCGCCCGCCCTGAACACCTCGATCTTCACTTCATCTGGCTTCACCTGAATGTCCGCGCCCTCTTCTGCCTCCGGCAGAGCCTCCACCAGCGCGAATGACGTGTGCCGCGCGTGGTCCGCGTCGAACGGGGACAGCCTGACGAGCCTGTGGACGCCGCGCTCCGCCTTCAGGTGACCGTATGAGTACGGGCCGCTAATCTGGACGATGGCGCTCTTGATGCCGCCTTCATCGCCCGAGGACACGTCCAGGACATCGACGTCGTGGCCCTGACTCTCGGCCCAACGGATGTACATGCGCATGAGCATCCGGGCCCAGTCCTGGGACTCTATGCCTCCTGCGCCGGCGTGGATGGCGATGATGGCGTTCCGCTCGTCGTATTTGCCTGAGAGCACCAGGCGAAACTCCATGTCTTCAAGTTTCGCCGCAAGTACGGACGCGTCTTCTGCGAGTGTTGCCTGAAGCTCGTTTTCGCCCTCTTCCATGGCCAAGTCAAGGAGTTCGCCCAGCGTGTTAGCCTCGCCTTCAATCTTGCGCCAGTCGGCTATCTCCTCCTTGAGTTTAGTGAGCGTCCTCATGCCTTTGCTTGCGGATCTGGGGTTGTCCCAGAAGCTGGACTCCTGGGACAGCTTCTCCAGCTTGGCGACTTGGTTGTCCTTGGCGGGGAGGTCAAAGACGCACCAGGATCGTTGCTAGTTTATCCTGGAGTTGCGCTACTTCAGCCCTTGTGTCCTGCATTTCGTAGAGTCCTTGAGGGTTCGTTGTTCGTGATGATTATACTAGAGTCGCAAGTCGCCTCGTAGCATGGGACAGCAAGAGGCCCCCGCCTTGGACTAGGCGGGGGCCTCTATTTTCTCGGAAACTAATGCCTTACTTGTCAGCTACAACCAGCGGTGCGGTGGCCATGTGTCCGCTGTCAGCACCCGTGGCCACAACGGTGTGTACACC
>JAAXHY010000102.1 GCA_012270665.1 Dehalococcoidia bacterium | reverse complement strand
GGTGAGAACGGATTCGGTTACGATCCCGTCTTTCTGTTCCCGGACATAGGTCTGACCATGGCGGAGCTATCCGACGAGCGAAAAAACATCGTCAGCCACCGTGCGGAGGCGGCGCGAAAAGCGGCGCGTTCGCTGAGGGGCCGGATGTCCCACACGTAGGAACGTTTGGCTGTATAATAAATATATTATGACTTCAGACTTGGCGACAATCCCCGTGCTGGACAGGTTCAGGAGACCCCTGAGAGACCTGAGAATTTCGGTGACGGACAGGTGCAACTTCCGCTGTCCGTACTGTATGCCCGCCGAGATATATGGGGATCGCTACCAGTTTCTGCCCAGAGAGTCTCTACTCAGCTTCGAGGAGATAGCGCGGCTCACGCGCATACTGGTCAATCTGGGCGTAGTAAAGGTCCGCATAACCGGTGGCGAACCACTGGTGCGGGCGGAGATAGACAAGCTCATCTCCATGCTCGCGCGGGTTCCGGGCATAGAAGACCTGACGATGACGACCAACGCTTTTCTGCTGGCGCAATTCGCGGACAAGCTGAAGGAAGCGGGTCTTCAACGGATCACCATTAGCCTGGACTCGCTGGACGACGAGGTCTTCAGGCAGATGAACGGACGCAACTTCGGCACGGATCGGGTGCTGGAAGGCATAGAAGCCGCGGACAGGGCCGGCCTGCGTCCGATCAAGATAAACGCGGTGGTGCAGCGGGGGGTGAACGATCACACACTCGTTGATCTGGCGCGGTTCGCCCGGGAGCGCGACTACATAGTGCGTTTCATCGAGTACATGGACGTGGGCACGCTCAATGGCTGGAAGATGGACGACGTGGTCCCGGCGGAAGAGATACTGGAGCGCATACACGCCGAGATGCCGCTGGAACCGGTCGAAGCCAACTATAAGGGAGAGGTGGCGCTGCGTTACGGGTTCAAGGACGGCAAAGGGGAGGTGGGTGTGATCGCATCCGTGACCAAGCCCTTCTGCGGAGACTGCACTCGGATGAGGCTTTCGCCCGAGGGTGAGTTAGTTACCTGCCTGTTCGCCACGTCGGGGACCGATCTGCGAACACCGCTGCGCGACGGCGCGACCGACGATGAGGTAGAGGCGATCATACGCGGCCTGTGGGGACTCCGGGATGACCGGTACTCGGAGATAAGGACCGTGTTCACGGACGAGCCTCGCAAGAAGGTGGAGATGTATCACATCGGCGGCTAAAGGTCACCCTCGAGGATATTCACGCCCGTCGGATCGCCGCCGCCCTTGGGCTCTATCGTTATGCCCATCCCATCGAACTGTCCGAATGGCTCCAGCGGTATGATAATCGTCTGGCCGTACCCCAGCGGGTCGACCGTGAACCATCCGGCGTCGTACTTGACGCCGTCCCTAATCAGCCAGACCCGGTAGATCCTGTCAGACGGGAGCGCGGGCAGATCCGTTACGAGAAGCAGGCCACGGTTCGATGTGTAGGAAAACATTACTACGCCGCGCGCCGCGGACCACGGTCCCGTTCCCAGCAGAGCGCTCACGGACGTGCCGGGCGTCGAGGACATTCTGATCAGCTCGTAGGTGGCCTCACGGTGTCCTTCGACCGCGGACATGACCTCGCTTTCACGTTCACGCGCCAGAGCGAGTTCGTTGGAAAGCTGTTCGGCGTCTCTGGAAATATCGCCCAACCTGTCGTTGAGCCACACGCCCGCCGCCAGCAAGACGACCGCCAGAGCCGTCGCCGCGACTGCACCCGATCCCAGCGCCGGTCGCCGTGTGAATCGTCCTGTGTATTTAGATAGCCAATTTCGCGGATTGGTCCGGGCAAGTCTCGCGGGACTGCGAGATTTCACCCTGCCGAACAACCTTTCCCTCACGCTTCGCGGGGGATCCTTCTGCGGCACAGCGTGGGCGAGGTCGGCCACCATCTCCTCCGCCATAGCGCGGCTGCATTCACGGCAACCAGCGATATGTTTCTCCAGCGTCGCGGCCTCATCGCGCTCCAGCGCGCCCCGGAGATACGGAACTACAAGTTCTCCGACATCGCTACAATCCATGCTCAGCAGACCCCTGAATCTGCGGCTCCAGGACTTCTCTCAGTTTCTTCATCGCCAGTCTCATTCGCGTCTTGACCGTGCCAAGCGGCTGATCCAACTCCCTGGATATTTCCGAGTGGGTCAGCCCTCCGAAGTAGGCCAGAACCACCACGTCCCGCTGCTCCGGTCTCAGCGTCATCAAAGCCGACTTCAGCCGGCGTCCCTCATACTGCACCGACACATACTCGGTCGGATCGTCCGACCTGGACTCCGTCGGCCTGTTGGTGAGGTCGACGTCATACTGGACTTTGTTGTACTCCCTGCGGCGCTTGCGCAGTTCGTCTATGGTCCGATTGTGCGCGATGCTGAAGAGCCAACTCGTTACTTTGCCTCTGTTGGATTTGTAGCTTCCCGCTCGCCGCCATACGTTGAAGAAGGTGTCCTGGGTGACCTCTTCGGCGGCGTTAGGGTCTCTCAGCATATGCACCGCAAGCGAATAGACCGGTCTCGAATATCTCGAATACAGCGATTCGAGAGCAATTTTATCCCCGTTGCTGATACACTCCATCAGAATCTTGTCTTCGGCTTCTTCGTAGTTCATGGCTCTCACCATCGAGCAGACCCTATCAGGACCCGCTCGCCTTTCTATACGATGTTAGGCAGCGCCCAGATTCTACAGTCCAGCGTCAAACTGACGATGGATATACAACACCCTCAAACATTTAGAACGCCTCCGGGAGCGAAATGGTTAGGAAGCAAGGACAGACTATGAAATGTTAGATACAAGAGGGCTGGAAATGGATTCGGCGAAGTTTGGGGTCTCTCTGGATTCGACGCAGCTGCACAAGTTCAGGCAATATCACCACGAGCTGAATCGGTGGAATTCCACTATGAACCTTACTACGGTAACGGCCTGGAATGACGTCGTGGAGACACATTTTCTGGACTCGCTGTCAATCGCGGGCGCGCTGCCGTCGGAGACGATGACCGCGCGGAACTTCATTGACGTCGGCGCGGGGGCCGGATTCCCGGGAATACCCATGAAGATAGCGTTTCCCGGACTGTCCGGGACGCTGGTTGACGCGACAGCGCGTAAGGTGAAGTTTCTCAGGAGCCTGGTGGCGGGACTGGAACTGACCGACATGGAAGTGAGACATTCCCGCGCGGAAACGCTGGCACACTGTGAGAGCGTTCGGGAAGGGTTCGACTTGGTGTTCGCGCGGGCGGTAGCCCCCATGCCCGTACTTGCGGAGATCACACTGCCGTTTTGCAGGATGGGAGGCGTGGTCGCGCTTCACAAGACTACCTCCGCCGCCGGTGAGATAGCCGCCGCCCACAGAGCTATCGAGACTATGGGCGGAGTAATACGCGACATCGTAAGCGGGGGTGGAGACAGCAAGATACTGGTTGTTATAGACAAGATACGAAGCGCTCCCACAAACTATCCGCGCCGACCGGGGATTCCATCCAAACGCCCGCTGCTCGGCGGTATCACTAAATAACCGTACACCCGAAAAACTGATGCGACAAGACAAAGAGAGCCTACTTACACAAGTCCCGATAACGAGACGGATCTTCTCGATTCCCACTCTCTTGTCCTTTGGAATCGCCGCCGGTGTAATCTTCTTCCTTGCCACAAGGTTCGAACTTGACTGGGGAGCGACATGGAGCGGCTTTCGGAGCATGAACCTCTGGCTCTACCTTCTCGCGCTCGCGCTCTACTACACCAGCTTCATGTTCCGGGGAATGCGCTGGAATATACTGGCGACAAACGCCTCCGATTCGAGCGGCGAGACCCTGCGGGTGCCGTCCACTCTCAATACTTCACAGCTGATAGTAATCGGATGGTTCGTCAACTCGGTTACGTGGCTCAGAATGGGCGACGCATACCGCGCATACGCCTTCGCCGAAGACTCGAAGAGCAACTTCTCGTGGAGCTTGGGCACTCTTTTGGCCGAGCGAGTGATGGACATGGTAATAGTGGCCGCCATCATCCTGGCGGCGGCGTTGGTCCTTGCGGTCACTCAAGGCCAGGCGGTCTCGGTTTACATCATCGTCATGGCGTCCGTCATGGCCGTTGGCATCGTGGCAGTTGCCCTGTTTATGAAAGCGTACGGTGAACGCGCCGCGAAATTCCTGCCCGGCAGGATAAAGTCTGCCTACCAGCGATTCAGCCAGGGAACGCTGGGCAGCTTTCGACGTGTTCCGCTTGCAATGTTTCTCGGGCTGTTGGGCTGGCTGCTGGAAATGGGGCGGCTGTACTTCGTACTCGTGGCGTTGGGAATGGATTTCAGCCTCGTACTGGTCCCGATAGTAGCGGTTGGACACGCGATTCTGAGTACGGTTCCGACCCCGGGGGGAGTGGGCGCCGTGGAGCCGGGAGTGACCGGGCTTCTGCTCATCGAACTGGCCGCGCCGGAGGCCGCCGCCGTGACAATCGTAGATCGCTCGATTACGTATCTCAGCATCATAGTGGTCGGCGCGCTGCTGTTCGTTCTGAGACAGACGCTGAATATACGCCGCTCACGGAATCGTCTCACGCGGGCCAACGCGCGCGTACAGGAGGAGTAGCGGGCGGGAGACGCGATTCTGCCTTTATCCCGACGAGACATACTAATAATTATTCATGTAAATTTTATCTTGACTTGTTATTAGATTCTGAGTAAACTCCGCAACAGACATAACTCCATAGAGGAGAGGGGAGAGCTATGGTCGCGGAAAAAGAGGTAGAAGTAAGCCATGTTGTAAAGCGTCCGGGGAGACTGCACGGCGATCCGGATTACGATATTCCGGTGCCTGAGAATCTGACGACAGTACCTGGCATACGCAAGAACGACGTGGATGTATCCTTCTACACTAGGGTCTATCCCATCGAGTCGCAGAACATTGAGAAGGCGGCAGACCGCGAGTGGGTATGGACAGTCTATACGGACGATGTCCGACAATATCGCGAAGAGCACGACAGGGTCAACAAGCCACTGGTTGACGCTGCAAACGTTTCCGGCGAAATACAGCCAACCGGCGAAGCGGAAATCGGCAGAGACATGACCGAGGACATCCGCCTCAAGGCCCGCGAACTGGGCTTCGGCGAAGTCGGATTCACCCGCTTCGACCGCCACTACGCGTACCAGAGCAAGCGCAGGTGGATCAAGTATGAACACGCCATCTGCCTCGCCCTCGAGCAGGACTACTGGCAGACTCAGACCATTCCCAGCCTGGAGGCCGAGTTCGCGCACTTCGGCACCTATGAGA
>JAAXHY010000278.1 GCA_012270665.1 Dehalococcoidia bacterium | reverse complement strand
CAGGTGGGAGATTCCAAGATCAACGTACACCCCGAAGGTTATACGGCCAGCCTGCGAGGGCCGACAGCGGTTCCGGGCTGCGCCGACATCTGCTTCGTCTGGGACGGGACGGCGGACGAGTGCAAAGAAATGCTCGATAAAGCGGGCGTCGAAGTAATCTCCGGCCCCGGTCCCCGGCGCGGCGCGCTGAAGCACAGGGACGCCGTCAGCCTCTATGCCCGAGACCCAGACGAGAACCTACTCGAATGGATGATTTACCTGTGAGACTCAGAGAAAATCAGCCAACCGACTGATTGAATCGGGCAGTAACAGCGCGCGCACAAGGTTGCAACCAAGTGCCTGTAACAATTATCATTCAGCTTAGTCTGACCTCTCCAGTGAGGGCGGGCCGATTAAGCATGAAACGCGCTCATGGGCGCACAGACCAAAAGCAAGAACCTTTCGGGCGGAGTATGTTTCTATGGTAGCTACAAGCGGAAGCTCTACAGCAACGGTCAATACCCTCTCCATCTCGCACGGCCTGACTCGCCGTGAGGTGGAACTGCCTGACTACGACAGGGAGCGAATAGAGGACGTTGGCTTTCTGACCGCCATGACCCTCGTCCTTCTCGGCAACTATGCCCAGACCGGACACTTCGGCGGCCCGCTGGCCTACACCCCCTATACAGTCACCAGTCACCTTGTCGGCCCAGATCTGGGCGGGCTGAGATACGACTACCGCAGACCCAAGCATCCTTACGCCGACAGGTTCATGCTCGCGGGGGGACACAACGCCCCCGTTACCTACGCCCTCTGGATGATATTGGGCGAGGCTCTCGCCCGCAAACACGCCGCTACGGGTGACGACCGCTATTTCGCGGACCCCGACACCTCTATGCTTTCTATTGACGCGCTGGGCTTCAGGCGTGGCAGGGGCGCGCTCGACACGATTCTCAAGGACAACGACCTCGCTGACCACCCGCTAATGGCCCAAGCCGCGATAAGGGGCATCAGATCCCTAGCCGGACACTCCGAGACCACCGACCTCACCAACGACGTCAACGGCGGCCCGTCCGGCATCGGCATAGCTACATCCGCGGGCAAGGCCGCCTTCTGGGACATCGTTGGCGCGCCCGACAGCCTGAAGATAATGGCCATCGAGGGCGAATTCGCTATGACCTCCGGCCACTCCCAAGAGATGAAGACTGCCGCCGTCGCCCAGCAGGTCGGCAAGCGACTCCGCATTCTGCTCTCCTACAACAACGCTGGAATTGACGACGAACTCGTCGGCAGCGTCATCAAGCCCGTCTATGACGCCTACAAGATAGAAGACCAGTGGGCGGCTTATGGCTGGAACGTAATGACTCTGGACGACGGCAACGACTACGACCAGGTTGTCGCCGCGCTCAAGACTATGGAAGACTGGGACCACGAGGACGACAGGCCCATGATAGTAGTGGGCAAAACCGTCAAGGGATGGTGGCCCGCCGCTCAGAACGGCCATATACCCGGCTACGGCGATCAGGTCGTCAGCTACCACAGCCACCCCTACAATCTCGCCATGAATGGCGACTACTTCGTTGGGCTGGCGGCTACGTTCGAGAAGCGGTTCGGAGTCGAGTTCGAGGGTATCCGCGACGGCGCGGTCTCCGACGAGAGAGAACGCCTCATCCAGTTCAAGAAGAACATGGACGTCGCCATGTCCGTGATGGATCAGAATGGTCTGGGCGACTGGATTGCCGACCGCCTGGTTGAGTTAGGCGAAAGTGTGGACGACGGATTGCCGCTGCGCGTCGACCGCGCGACCAACCCGTTCAAAGACAGCCGCCTATCAGTCAAGAGCCTCCCCGTTGAAGCTCAGAGCGTCAAGGTAACGAATACGGCCTCCGGCGAAGAGAAGGATCTCTCAATCAAGCTGTTCGAGGAACCCGGAAACGTGCGCGGCACTCGGAGGGCTATTTCCGAGATTATCAAGTGGATGAACTACGTAACCGAAAATCGGTTCATCGTAGTCGCGGCGGACTTGGCCGAGTCCATCAACGTCGAACACGGCGCGATATGGGACACCTTCGACCCCGTGGCCAACCCAAGCGGCGGACGCCTCAAGGCTGCAATCCAGGAAGCCGGCAACGCCTCTACAGCCATAGGGCTCGTGGGACAGTCCGTCTCGCTCGACCCCGACGAGCACGTTGGAGTCTGGGCGCTGAGCGGCACATACGGCGCGTTCACCCCGCTCATGTACCTGCCCTCCCGTGTCTGGAGCCAGCAGAACCAGGACAGCCCTTTCAGGACCGGCGTCCTTCACATACTCGC
>JAAXHY010000512.1 GCA_012270665.1 Dehalococcoidia bacterium | reverse complement strand
AGCGCTCGGTCAACTTTAGTTGAGGCGTCCATGAACGCTTCGATTCTTGATCCGCGCACATAGGTCTCCATGCGGACGTCGGCGGGCACCGAACTAACTGCCACACCGCCCTGAGTGATGATCGGGTGTACCCGGACAGTATCGGGGTCCTGGTAGGTCTCGCGCTGTGCGTGAATCGCGCTCATAGCTATCATCGCGGCGTTCAGGGCGTTGATGCCCATGTGAGGCGCGCCGCCCGCGTGGGACGCCCTTCCGAGGAATCTGACGCTCTTGGCGACCATACCGTTGTTGGTTCCGCCAAAGGCGATGCCGCCCGCGTCGGCGTCACCGCTGGAAGTGTGCGTCATCATGGCCACGTCAACGTCGTCGAGAGCGCCGAGACGTATGAACTCTGGCTTGCCACCGATGAACTCGAGCTTACCCTCGCGTCGCAGACCGTCTCGGTACTCTACCTCTATGTATTCCTCGGCGGGCACGGCCATCAACGCAACGCGACCCGAAAGGCGTTCGAGCACGCCCTTGGCCTGGAGCGCGGCCGCGACGCCAAGCATCATGCCTATCTGGCAATGGTGTCCGCAGGCGTGGGCGGCGGTCGTTTCCGGGTCAGCATGGGGGTGTCCGAGCACTTTGAGTGAGTCGAGCTCCCCCATTACGGCAATCGTCGGACCCTCGGCGGCGCCTTGCAGGTCCCCCCTGAGTCCGGTGATTCCAATGCCGTCTTTGTAGGGAATGCCAAACCTTTGGAATGCTTCCGCGACGGTCCGCGCTGTCTTGAACTCCCTAAAGCCGGGTTCAGGATTGTCGAGAATAGTCTTGGTTATTCCGATCAACTCGTCGCCAAGGCGGTCTATCTCGGCGCAGGCTTTGGCCTTCAAGTCAGCGGCGGTCATCATATTCAAGCTCCGAAGACGATCTGTCATCTACCAAACGATTGTAGCAGAGGCGGTGAGACTGTAAAAACCGAATCAGGCGCCGCGCCCAGTAAGGAGCCAGACTCCTAGTCTGCGCTTCTTTATGAGTGTGAAACCGACCCATGAGATAACTATCAGTCCCAGCGCTTCCGCGCCGAGATAGATCAGGTCCGGGCGCGGGCCCCATTCATGAATGTACCTTGGGCTGAAGTCGGGAGTCGTGAAGGGCCAAAACAGTATCCTATGGCTGAACCACATCATGTCCAGCAGCAGATGTCCCGCAGACGCCAGGGCCAGCACGACCGGCCATTGGCGTTTCGTCAACGCCGCAAGCGC
>JAAXHY010000039.1 GCA_012270665.1 Dehalococcoidia bacterium | reverse complement strand
ATTCGGGGCCTTTCCAAACTCGACGGTTCTTCAGAAAATCGGCTCACTCGACGGAACTTCGTATACCCCGACCGAATCTCCCAATGTTGAATCATTCCCTGGCACCGCCGCTGAGAGGGATAGGCATCCAGCCCAATCACCCTAACCCTTTCCATCGAGGGAGAGGGGACTTTTACCTATCCCCTTGAGCTGATACCGCTGGTAGCAAATCCGCTCGTGCTATGATGGCCTCTATGTGAATTCCATCGTCGGCAGGGAGTCATGAGCAGTCTTACCGCAGGCCCGACCTCCAACCATCAGACGCCCAAAGCCACACCCCGACGCAAGGTCGTCTGCTTTGGAATGATAACTCCGGCGAGAGTGTTGGTCGTTGACGAACTGCCGGACTGGAATTCGGGCGCGGTCTGGACTGAGGGCGCCGAATTCGTCTCGGACGACGCCGCTATCGTGGCCGGGCTGCTCGCGGGATGGGGAGTTGATGCGGAGTTGGTCGGAAGCGCCCTGGGTAATGATGACTCGGGCCGCAGGACCGTCGAATTACTCAGCAAGATGGGCGTTAGAGGACACTTCGAGCTGCGAAAGGGCATCGAAACTCCTTTCGAGGTCAACGTTTCCGACTCCAGAGGCGGTAGGACCTACTACTGGAACCGTCGTCCTGAGCTGCTCAGAACGCTGGACGACGCCGATCTGTCGGCCTTGCGCAACGCGCGTATGCTCTACGTGGACTGGTACGACGCGCCGCACATCGAGCGCGCCATGAGCCACGCGCGGCGACTGGACGTTCCGGTGTTTCTCAACATCGAGCACGGCCATCAGGACGCTGACATCCTAGCGTCGCTCGCTCCGTATGCCACTGTATGCCAAGCCGTCACGGACGCATCCCAACTCGGCGGCGACGCGAAGCAAGTGGCGAAACTGCTCGTCGAAAACGGCGTCTCTTCCGCACTGGTTACCCTGGCCTCACAAGGAGCCGTCGGGATGCAGAACGGCACGGTCATTCACGTCGAGGCTCCAGCTCTGGACGTCGTTGATACCTGTGGCGCGGGAGCGACATTCTCTGCCGGCTATATCAATAGCTGGTCGAAAGGAAGCGACTTCGAGCGTTCGCTCAAATTCGCTGTCGCCGCGGCCTCACTCAAGTGCTCCGTCGTTGGGCCTAAAGCCTTTCCACCGGAAGAAGTAAACAAGCTTGCGGATACCCTCTCCGTCACGAGAATGTCCTGACTCGGCGCGCTGTCAGTCAAATGTCCGACCGACGTAACTCGCCGCGCTCTATCGAGAGACTTTACTCCAAACTATGG
>JAAXHY010000596.1 GCA_012270665.1 Dehalococcoidia bacterium | reverse complement strand
AAGCTACGAAAGAGTTCGCTCGCTGCGTGTCGGCCTGCGCTATAAACAGTGATTTATACGTATGTTCTGAATCCATGTCATAATTGTAACATAGAATGAAGCATCAGGCGAAACTATGAAAGACTTTGAAAGGCCCCGTTGGAGACGATTTGAAAAGGTTCTCCAGAACTCTGCCCACTGTCGTGAAATGGCAGACACCCAAGCTGATCATCCTCACCCTGCCCATCGAGGGAGAGTGGTTCTTCAACATACACCGGATGGACTATATGCTGATAGCGATATTAGCCCAGCCAGCTAGTTCGCGGCGGCTTTCTTTTGGGAGAGGGTCCCGGTGACCAGGAATATGACGCGCTCGGCGATGTTGGTGGTGCGGTCGGCTATGCGCTCGAGGTCGTGGGCGATCCAGAGCAGATAGGTAGCGCGCCTGATCGCGCTGTGGTCGGCCATCATGTACGTGAGAAGTTCGCGATAGACCTGCTCGTAGAGCGCGTCCACCTCGTCATCGTCATCCCAGACTTGGCGGGCTGCGACGACGTCGCGGTTCACGAACGAATCGAGGCTTCGGCGCAGCATATCCATGGAGCGGTCCGCCATGCGCGGGATGTCAATGAGGGGTTTGAGCGGCGGCTCGTCGCCCATGGCGACGCTGATCTTGGCGATGCCTTCGGCGTAGTCGCCGATTCGTTCCAACTCGGACGTAACGTGCAGCACGGTGATAAGGATTCGCAGGTCGCCGGCCAAGGGCTGCTGTGTGGCTATGAGGTCAATGCACTCTTCTTCGAGTTCGAGGCGCTTCCAGTCAATGGCGTCGTCCTCTCTTATGACTTCCTCGGCCAGCGCCATATCGCGATTCTTGAGCGCGTCGAGAGACTTGATGATGGCCTTTTCCACCATTCCGCCAAGCTGCAACAAGTCGTCTTGGAGTTCTATGAGATCTCTATGGAAATCTACGCGCGGCATCGGGAGCCTCCGTTCACCATCAGACCCCCTCTCCCTCTAGGCAGAGGGGGTCTGATGATTTCTAGCTGAATCTGCCGGTTATGTAAGCCTCTGTGCGCTCGTTTTCGGGGTTTGTGAATATCTTGTTGGTGTCGTCGTGCTCGACGAGGTATCCGGCGCGGTCTTCGCCCACCATGAGGAAGGCAGTTTCGTCCGAGACGCGGGCGGCCTGCTGCATATTGTGAGTGACTATGACTATGGTATAGCGTTCTTTGAGTTCACGCACCAGGTCTTCGATAGCCAGCGTGGCGATGGGGTCGAGGGCTGAGGCGGGCTCGTCCATGAGGATGACCTCCGGCTCGACGGCGATAGCGCGAGCGATGCACAGACGCTGCTGCTGTCCGCCGGACAGGGTGAGCGCGCTGTCGCGCAGGCGGTCTTTCACCTCGTCCCAGATGGCGGCCTGCCTGAGTGAGCGCTCGACGGCCTCG
>JAAXHY010000449.1 GCA_012270665.1 Dehalococcoidia bacterium | reverse complement strand
AGCAGTCGGGGCTGGTACCTGTCCGCGAGCAGGCCCCAGCCCGGATTCACCAGCGCGCCGAGCGACGAACTGAGCCCGAGAGAGATCGCTGCGACACGCTGGGACAGGCCGGAGTCCACCAGGAACGGCACTATCTGGTACCCCACCGTGCCGGAGGTAAGGATGGTGAGCATCTCGGCGGAGATGATGAACCAGAAGGCGGAGGTGGCGAGAGCCTCGCCCGCCGTCCAGTCTCGCTCCACTGCAGGAGACGCGCGAGCGGTTTGATCGCCGCCCTCTTCCGGGCGAGTGGAAATGGGATTCGGACGATTGTCGCCGTCCGGCGTGAGTCCGATGTCCTCGGGGCGACGTCGCATTATCAGGAACAGGGGAACGGCCAGCAGAAGCGAGAAGATTCCAAGAATACGGTAGGCTACCCGCCAGCTGTACAGAGCGGCTATCTCCGAGATTATCTGGACGTTGATGGCCCCGCCGACGGGCCTGAATGTGGAGACCAGGCCCAGGGCCAGATTGCGCTTTCTGAGAAAGAAGTTGACCGTGACGGTCCTTGGGACCACGCCGACAAGCGTGGGGTTGGCGACGGTGCGGGCGACCATGTAGGCGGCGTAGAAGTGCCAGACCTCTCCGATGCCGGCGAGGGCGAAGAAGCACACGCCCACGACGATCACTCCGACGGGCATGATCGCGCGCGGTCCGTGGCGGTCGGCCAGCCTACCGACGAATGGGGTCAGCAAACCCGATCCCCAGGTGCCTGCGGTTACAGCGAACGCCACGGTCTTGCGGTCCCAGCCCATATCTTCGTAGATGAGGTTCTGAATTCCGCCAAAGACGACCTGCGCGACGCCAGTCGCGGCGTATGTGCCGAGTCCGATGATGCCCAGGACGACCCATCCGTAGAAGACGGGGGTGCGGGGAGTCCAGTCAATAAGGCTCTGCGCCCGCCTCACTGCGCGGACTGCCGTATGAATGTATCGCCGTCTAAGCGCGCCGGACCCGTCAACTGCTTACACCGTCGAAGTGAGGCATGACGTTCTGGGCGAAGGCGTGAAGGCGTTCCTTGCCGATTTGTCCCTGGTACAGGGCGCCGAAGGATTTTATCATTGATTCACCACGTGGATTCTCTGATTGCCACAGAAGGACTCTGGATAGAAAAGGCTCTCATGCGGGCCGTTTTTCTTTGAAGCAGGGAGATTCTATGACAGCGGTGGAGAGCGTGGCAACGGGGGATGTGAATCGTATCGACAGCACGTTGAAGCCCCCGCACGTCTGAGGTACAATATCGAATGTGGCGAATTGCGCGCCTGTTTCAACGTGTATTCTCAATAGCAATACCAATACTGGGGGCT
This sequence comes from Dehalococcoidia bacterium, assembly GCA_012270665.1. The sequence continues at coordinate 279 of JAAXHY010000449.1, read as the reverse complement.
GAAGAATGTCGGATAAGGAAATTGCTCTGGTTTCCCACCTGATGCGCCGCGCGGGTTTCGGCGTGACGAGGGCTGAGATCGAAGAGTTGTCTGAGAAGTCATACGAAGACATCGTGGAAGACCTGCTCCACCCGGAGAGGACCGAAGACCTCGAAGAGGATGTGCTGAAGCGGTACAACATAGAACTCTCGTACCACGACGCGTATCAGCTATGGTCGGGTCGCTGGATATGGAGGATGATCAACTCCAAGAAGCCGCTCGAAGAGAAGATGGCGCTGT
>JAAXHY010000166.1 GCA_012270665.1 Dehalococcoidia bacterium | reverse complement strand
GTAGTGGAAGTGGATGTCCGCCACCAGCGGGATGCGTATCCGCCGCTTTATCTCGGCCAGCGCTTCGGCGGCCTCCATGTCCGGGACGGCGGAGCGGATTATCTCGCATCCGGCCTCCTCCAGTTCTCTTATCTGGCGGACGGTGGCGGCGACATCCCGCGTGTCGGTCTTTGTCATTGACTGGACGGATATGGGCGCGTCCCCGCCGATCTTGACGTCGCCGACATAGAGCGCCTTGGTGACCCTTCGCTTTATCATGTTCGGGAAGCTCCTTTGCGCCAAGGACGACATCCGGGCTGATCCTATTGCTTATGAGCTTAAGGTATCAGTCTCTCACCGGACAAGATTCGAGTTATGTCGAAGAAGCTGACGACCAGTATCAGGCCGATGAGGACCGCGAAACCTACTACGTGTACCAGGCCCTCTTTTCTGGGAGAGATACGCTTTCCTCCACGCGCCCATTCTATCACCACGAAGACTAGTTTCCCTCCGTCCAGCGCCGGAATGGGCAGGATATTTATTATACCCAGGCTGATGCTTAGGAACGCGACTAGTTCGAAGAAGATCGTCAGGCCGTATTGATCGGACGCCTCAGCGACCTCTCCGGTGACCTGCGCTATGCCTATCGGGCCTGTGAAACCGGGATTTGGACCTCCACCCGCCCATTGTTGGAACGCGTTCTTGGTCGCCGTCAGTATCTCCCATATTCGCCCGGCCGCGTCCGGGACAGCCTGGAGCGCGGACTGTCGTTCTTTGACGTAACGGAAGTTGGCGGTGCCGATGATGATACCCACCGCTCCCTGGGTCAGCGTGTCGCCCACTTCCAGTTGGCCGTCATAGCGGCGCGCTTCCCGAAGGCTGACCTGGGTCCGGGGGTCGGTGACCGCTTCCACTACACGGAAACTTGGAGGATTCGATCTGGGCACCACGGTTACAGTCTCGACAACCGAGAATTCGGGGGACTGCGCGAGACCGGACACTATGGAGCCGCGCCGTATGTTGAGCTCGGTCTCCTTTCCCAGGCTGTCATTGACTCTTTCGATCAGTTCGTAATGGTTTCTGATCCGCTCTCCGTTGACCCCGAGGATATGGTCTCCGGGCCTGATCCCGGCTTCGGCGGCGGGAGACCTGGGCGCTATGCCGCTGATGGATACGGTTCCGACGGGAACATCGCGCGGAAACAGGAATATGATAGTGAAGATTACCAGCGGAGTGAGAAAGTTCATGAACGAGCCCGCCACCAGCACTATGGCGCGCTTGAGTGGGCTTTGGTCCGTGAAGCGGCGTCCGCTGTCCGGGTCGGGGTTTTCAGATTCGAGCCTGGCCTGTTCGGCGGAGTCCGGTACACCCGCGGCATTATCCTCGCCCAGCATCCTCACGAATCCGCCCAGAGGTATCCAGTTTATCGAGTAGAGAGTCTCGCCGTAGCGGACTCCGAACATACGGGGAGGGAAGCCGAAGCCGAACTCCAGGACCTTGACGCCGAATCGCTTCGCGGCAAGGTAGTGTCCGAGCTCGTGGACGAAGATCAGGAAAGCGAGGACCGGTATGATGAGCAGCCAGGACGGTAGTCCAAACATACTAGTCTCTCACCAGTTCTCGGACCGTATCGTAGCCGTCTCTCCCCGCGCTAATTATGTCTGACAGCTCAGGCTCTTCGACGCTCCGGTGGTCTTCCAGCGCTGCATGGATAACTTCATGTATCTCGATGAACCCGATCCGTCCATCGAGGAACGCATTCACCGCCGCGTCGTTCGCGCCACTGAGCGCCGCGGGCCAGGTGCCTCCTCGCTTGGCGAAATCAATCGCCATATCAAAGCATGGGTAACGATCTCGATCCCAGTCCTGGAAGGTGAGGGAACCGGCGGAGACAGGATCGAAGCGGTCAATATGAGGATTGACTATCCTATCGGGGTAGAGCAGGGCGTACTGGATGGGCAGACGCATGTCCGGTTTGCTCAACTGGGCCTTGATCGAGCCGTCCACGAACTCGACCATCGAGTGAATGACGCTCTGGGGATGGATCACAATCTCAATGTCGTCCCAGGGCATTCCGAATAGCCAGTGAGCCTCGATTACCTCAAACGCTTTGTTCATAAGGGTCGCGGAGTCAACGGTTATCTTCCGGCCCATGTCCCATGTCGGGTGCCTGAGCGCTTGCCGAGGCGTGACAGACGATAGTCGCTCCAGTGGAGTGTCCCTGAACGCGCCGCCGGACGCGGTGATTATCAGCTTGGACACCGTGGCTCGTTCTCCTCTCATGCACTGCCATATGGCATTGGGTTCGCTGTCCAGGGGCATGAGGTCAACGCCCTCCGACTGCGCGAGCGAGGTGACTATCTCGCCTGCCATTACAATCGTTTCCTTGTTGGCGAGAGCGATCTGCTTGCGGGCCGAAATTGCCGCAAGCGTTGGGGCTATGGCCACGTCCCCGGTCGTGGCGGTTACGACGATTTCGACGTCATCGTGGCAGACCAGTTCTGTCAGGTCGCGCTCGGTGACGCCATTTG
>JAAXHY010000479.1 GCA_012270665.1 Dehalococcoidia bacterium | reverse complement strand
GCAGTATGTTAAGCCACTACACCACGGGGCCGCGCGATTATTGATTCTACACGCGGCAGATGCTGAGGGTCAACGCCAGATTCGCGCGGTTCGTTGACACCCCCATACGAGCTAAGTAAACTCGCAGGTGTCAACTCACTCACCCGAAAGGTGCTACCAATGTCCGCAGCAGACAGAGTCGAATTCAATGAAGTATCAGGCGCTGATGAACTCTTTACCCCCGAGTTTCTCAAGTATATAACGGAAGCCTACGACAGGTTCTCCCCGTCCATTCGAGACATCCGTCAGAAGCGCGCCGACATGATCGGGCGCGCTGTCCGCGATCGTGTTCTGCCGACCTTTCCACCTAAGTCAGAAACTAATTCCGGTGACTGGCAGGTGCCTGCTTTGCCTGCTGAGTTGATCCGGCCTGGCATCGAGATATCGGGCCCCGTTTCCATCACTAACATGGCGATAAACGCCCTGAACCCAGGCGCAGAGGGTGAACGCGCGACAGGGTATCTCGACGATGACGAGGACTCGGCGGGACATCGTCTGGCCGATACGGTGCAGGCCGCCCTGAATCGCAGAGATGCCACACTGGGCACGCTGCGATTCGAGAACCCCGCCCGTGGGCGGGTCTATGAGCTTCAGCCTGGTGAGTTGCCCTTCTTCATGCACAGGGAGCGCGCTACTCACCTGGACGAGCCGGGGTTCACGATAGATGGCGAACCGGTTCCGGCGACCATTCTGAGCCTTGGCCTGACACTCGCGTACGGTGGCAGGACCCAGGTCGAGAAAGGACAGGGTCTGTACTTCTACCTGCCCAAGGTAGAGGTAGTGGAAGAGGCAAAATTCTATCGCGAGTTCTTCGACTTCGGCAAAGAGCGACTCGGATATCCGGAAGACGCCGAGATCAGGGCGATATTCCTGATCGAATCTCTGCCCGCCGTTTACATCATGGACGAGCTGCTTTGGGAGCTTGGCCCATACGCCGCCGGACTGAACGCCGCGCGGTGGGACTTCAAGGCGTCAGTTCTAGAGTACATAATGTCTGACCCGGAGCAAGTGTGGCCAGACAGGTTCGATGTTGATATAAAGACGACCGATTTCATGACGAACATATTCCGCCGGCTGGTTGCGGTGTGCCTTAGAAGGGGAGCCGCCCCGATTGGAGGTATGGCGACCGCGCTGCCTTCCAGGGACGAAG
>JAAXHY010000184.1 GCA_012270665.1 Dehalococcoidia bacterium | reverse complement strand
GCCTTCATAGAAGAGGGCAACACCTCTCCGGGCGGCAAGCTCCCGCTGAACACCAATGGCGGCGGCCTGTCCTACACCCACACCGGAATGTACGGCATGTTCGCCATGCAGGAGTCCGTGCGCCAGGTCAGAGGCGAAGCCGCGCACCAGGTGGAAGGCGTCAAGACATCCTTCTGCCAGGGCGTGGGCGGTATGTTCATGGCCGCAGGCAGCCTCATCTTCACCAACGAACCGCCACACAGCTAGGGGGCTTTAATGCGTAAGCAGACCATTCAGTACACTACGCCACTCGACGCCCTCGTCGCCATCACCAAGCGGTTGGGGCTAAACGAGGGCAAGTACCATATCGAATCGGAGGAATTCTATCACAGATATCAGATGGGTGAGATGGGCGACGAGACCCACTTCATGGAATGGGCGAGAGACTACCGAGATTACCTGAACCTCAGACAAGAGATCGCGGAACAACTACGGGATGTTGCATAGAGCGCTGTCAGAGTACCTGGGGCTGGTTGATGAAGCTGTTCTCAGGTTTCCTGGGCTGTACGTTGACTACTACATTCACGAGGTGATTTCATATGAGTGAGTCAATGTTCGTTTCAGGATGAGGTCGAATCGGGGCCACTTGCTGGAAGTTAGCGAAGCTCTCAGTATAGAGTCTGATATGCTGACTTTCCTTGACTACCGCTATCACTTTCAGGATCAGGACCATCACATGATGTTTCGTTACGACAGCACGCCTCACCATCGCCATATACCGACTTTTCCGCATCACAAACACCTGCCCGGCGCGGTGGTTCCATCTTCAAAGCCCAACATCGAACAGGTTATAGAGGAAGCCGTAAGAGCATTACACGGGGAGTTCAGAAATTGACCCAAATCCTCTGCTACCAGGACAGCTATCTCGAAGAATTCGACGCGACGGTCACCGCCGTCACCGGCAAGGGCGTCGTCCTCGACCGCACCGCCTTCTATCCCGGAGGCGGCGGACAGCCCGCTGACAGCGGGATCCTCAAGGTCGGCGACGATGAATTCCGCGTGAAGCGCGTCGCCCGCGACAAGGGCGCGTATGTCCACGAAATAGAGGGCTCCGACATACCGGAAGTCGGGACAGCCGTACACGGGACGATAGACTGGGAACGCCGCTACCAACTAATGCGAACTCACACCGCGCTCCACATACTCTGCGGAGTCGTCTGGCGCGACTATGGCGCCCAGGTCACCGGCGGCAACATGACCCCGTTAAGAGCTCGCATGGACTTCGAACTGGAGAGCATGTCCGCCGATTTCGCCGAGCGGGTCGAGGAGCTTATCAACGCCGAGGTCGCATCAGCGCGAGATGTTCACGTCTCCGTTCTGCCCCGGGAGGAGGCGTTCCAAATACCGGACCTCATACGCACCAAGATAAACCTACTCCCTCCCCAGATAACCGAAGTGCGAATAGTGGACATAGACGGCCTCGACCTCCAGGCAGACGGCGGCACTCACGTCGCAAATACCAGCGAGGTCGGCCACATTCGCGTCACCGGACGTGAGTCCAAGGGCCGCATCAACAAGCGACTCAGGATAGCTGTGGACGGCTAAAGCCAAACGGCCAAGTCCAAGAAGGGGTTCCATTGACCAAGCGACCAATAGAACACTGCTACTGGGTAGTCCCCGGCAAACTGCTGGCCGGCGAATATCCCAGGACACCGGACGACGAATCGTCGCTCGCAAAGCTGAAAAAGATTGCCGACGCGGGGATCGTCTCGTTCATAGACCTGACAGAGGAAGGAGAGCTGTTGCCATACGAGCAGTGGCTCGAAGGCGCCGAGAGCCAGCGTTTCCCCATCCGGGATTTATCCACTCCTGGGACCCCCGAACTGACAACCGCTATACTCGACACCATAGACGACAATCTCGAAAACGACCGTCCCACCTACATACACTGCTGGGGCGGCGTTGGCCGCACAGGGACCATCGTTGGCTGCTGGCTGAGTAGAAAAGGTTACAGCGGGCAGGCTGCCCTGGATGAGTTGGGACGCCTATGGGCGCAGAATCCGAAATCAGGCTACAGGCGCTCTCCGGAGACGCCCGAACAAACAAGATACATACTAAACTGGAAGGAAAACTCCCAATGACGAAAGTCCTGCTAACCGGAGCCTCCGGCTACATAGCCGACCAACTCTTGCCCACTTTCAAAGAACGCTACGAGACTGTCCTGGTGGACGTCACCGACACCAATCGCAGGGGTGAAAAGGTAGAAGGGGTCGTCATGCAAGACCTGATTGACCCGGACCGCGCCGCCTACTCCAACTTGTTCGAAGGTGTGGACGCGGTCGTTCACCTCGGATACAAGCGACGGTCCGGGAATCCGCTCGACCACTTCTTCGACGAAAAAGAGAACGTGGAGATGGCCTACAACGTCTTCCGCTCCGCCTATGACGCCGGCGCCGCGCGCGTCGTGATGGCCAGCTCCAATCACGCCGCCGACTGGTACGAACACAACCTGATACACGCTCGCAAGATGGAGTCCCTCGACCCCTATCTTCTGCCACTGTCCGATAACTTCTACGGCTGGGCGAAGGCAACCTACGAGCATATGGGGTTCCTATTCGCCTGCGGCGCTATGGACTTCCAGACCGCGGGCGGAGGGCAGGACCACACCGGCTCGTCCCAGGCACAGCAGCGAAAGCTCGAAGTCGTGATGGTTAGAATCGGCGCGCCGCGCGACCTCGACCTCGCCACTTACGAAGGAGACCCCGCCAACTACAAGCGGGACCTGGGCGCGTACATCAGCCCGCGCGACCTCACACAGCTATTCACACGCGCCATTGAAACGCCGAATATCGAAAACGAACACGGCATCCCCTGGCAGGTCGTTTACGGCATCAGCGACAACACCCGAGCGTTCTGGTCGCTCTCCAACGCCCGCGAAGCGCTTGGCTACGCTCCCGAAGACGACTCCGAGGTCAAGTACGCCGACGACATCCGCGGCTTCCTGTCTGGCCCCGGCGCCAGCGGCGGGGTAGGCAGAGTCGGGTTAGATTGACCTGTACCGATCAGCGAGGCGCCCCAATCCGTTCAGAGTTTCGATTTTCGTCTTGACAGAGCCGAACACAGTGTTATACGATTCATTCCTGCACCTTAACAACTGGATAGTGG
>JAAXHY010000189.1 GCA_012270665.1 Dehalococcoidia bacterium | reverse complement strand
ATCCTCACCACCCACGACATGGACGATATAGAGGCCCTCTGTGAACGAGTGATGGTAATCAGCGACGGACGCATCCTCTCCGACGGCCCGCTGGAGGAACTCCGCGCCCGTGTCAGCCGGGAACGCCGGCTCGTAGTCCACCTCACGGAAGAAGACGCGGATGTGTCCGACCCTGACGCGACCGTCACCCGCCGCGAGGACTACCGCGTCCATCTCAGCTTCGACCCCGGCCGCGTATCCGCCGCCGACCTCATTTCGCGCGTCACCGCCGCCCACCCGGTGCGCGACCTGTTCGTCGAGAACCCACCCATCGAGGAGATCATCGCCCGCATCTACGAGGAGAACGCCCTGTGACGAGCTACTGGGCGGTTGTAAGCGCGCGCTTCAGGGAACTGCTCCAGTACCGCGCCGCCGCGGTCGCGGGCATGGGAACGCAGCTCTTCTGGGGCCTGATCCGCGTGATGATCTTCGAGGCCTTCTACCGCTCGTCAACCGCCGCGCAGCCCATGGAGATAGACGAGGTGACGACCTACGTATGGCTCGGACAAGCGTTCCTCGCGCTCCTGCCCTGGAACCTCGACCTCAACCTCCGCAATCAGATACGCGCCGGCGGTGTCGGATACGAACTGATCCGGCCCGTTGACCTCTACGCCTACTGGTTCAGTCGCTCGCTCGCCTGGCGCGCCGCTCCCACCCTGCTAAGAGCTCCCCTGCTCATTCTCTTCGCCTTAACCATCATGGGTATGCACACTCCCGCTTCATGGGCATCCGCCGGAGCTTTCATCATTTCGATGGCGGGCGCCGTCCTGCTCAGCGCCGCCCTCTCGACGCTGTTCAACATCACCATCCTGTGGACGCTCTCCGCCGACGGTATGCTCGGACTCGCCCCCGCCGTGGTTACCATTCTGTCGGGCATGATAGTCCCCATCCCGCTCTACCCCGGCTGGGCGCAGACCATCCTGAACTTCCTACCCTTCCGCGGGCTGGTGGACGTGCCATATCGCCTCTATCTGGGCCACATCCCTCCGGGCGACCTGCCCATGCTGCTGGCCCACCAGTTGGCCTGGACCCTCGCCATAATCCTCTTCGGTCGCTGGATACTCTCGCGCGGACTCCGCAGAGTAGTCATACAAGGGGGATAGCCATGTTGAACGCCATACATCTCTATATGCGCTACATGGAAATCTCCGTGCGCGGCCAGATGCAGTATCGAGCCTCATTCGTCATGTTGAGCGTCGGACACCTGCTCGCTACCGGCGTAGAGTTCGTAGCGATACTGGTACTCTTCGCCAGGTTCGACAACCTACAGGGATGGACTCTCCACGAGGTCGCCTTTCTCTACGGCATGGTAAACATCGCATTCTCGATCGCAGACGCCGCCGCGCGCGGCTTCGACCTGTTCGGGAACATGGTCAAGTCCGGCGACTTCGACCGCCTGCTGGCCAGGCCTCGCTCGACCGCGCTGCAACTGGCGGGCCAGGAACTGACTCTCAGGCGCGTCGGACGCTTCGCGCAGGGCTTCGCCGTCATGGTCTGGGCGAGCGTCGTAATGAACGTCAGCTGGTCCGCCTCCGACGTCACCCTCCTCATTGCGGCCGTAGTCGGAGGGGCCTGCATGTTCATGGGGCTCGTCGTGGTGCAGGCCACGTTAGCCTTCTGGACGACCGAGACGTTGGAGATAATGAACACCGTCACCTACGGTGGCGTGGAGACCACCCAGTACCCCATCGCGATATACCGGCCCTGGTTCCAGAAGCTGTTCACCTTCGGCGTGCCGCTCGCCTGCGTCAGCTACTTCCCAGCCCTCGCAATAATCGGCAAGTCCGACCCGCTTGGGTCCCCACTGTGGTTCCAGTACGCCGCGCCGCTGATAGGCGTCGGGTTCCTGGTGGTCGCGCTTCGGCTGTGGAGGTTCGGAGAGCGTCACTACCTGTCCACCGGAAGCTGAGGCTACAACACAAGCGTCAGCAGCCCTGTAGCTATCAGGACTATCGCCCAAGCCTTATCCAGGTTGAACCAAGCCCGGCGCAGTATCGCCACTCCCACCTTCTCATATACCACCATAGCCACAACCCCCATCACGCCGAACATTGCCAGGGTATGGATGGAAACGGCGGTGGCCTGGGCAATGACGGTCTCGACACCGCTCGGCGCGCCGATCAGCATATAGTCCGCGTGGGGCAGGTCTCGGATATCAATGGCCTCCGCGATTGACAGCCTGTACCCTGGCAGGTTGAAGAGTATCGGAATGAGCATCAGTCCCGCGCCGTGCGCCGACGCCATGAGAAATGACCAGGCGGTTAGGTCGCGGAAGCCGACTCGCATCCCCACCCAGCGCGGGTGGGTCGAGCGCGCCAACTTGTACACCCCAAACCCGACCAGTATCGCCGCGCCGATGTACTTCAGCGCTTCGAGTGGGATAACCGCCCGAACGAGCAGCACGACTCCCACCACGGCAGCCACCGAGATCGTATGTCCCAGGGCTATCGGAACGAACGCCTGATAGACTGCCCCCCGCCTTCCCTCCTGGAGTCCGAGAGCCACGGCGAACAGCCAGCCCATCGCCGGGTTGACGCCATGATACGCTCCCAGCGCGGCAAGTATCAGCCACGGCCACAGTTCCGCCATCTCCAACACGAAGGAATTAACTCCACGTTCCAATCTGGGTACAAACAAAATAGAGGGCGATTTGAGCCTCGCCCTCTATACTCATGGTTGCGACTATTCGATGCGCGCCTAGTCCGGGTAGCAGAAGGAATCGGACGAGGAGTCGCCTCCTTGGAGCCTGATCTGGTGCGGACGCTCGTCGCCGAACTCGACGAAGAAGTCCTCATCCAGAGTCATCCCGCCCTCGGTCGAGGCGTTGATCTTGGCCGCCCAGCCGCGAATGCCTTCTGGGTAGAACTGCTCGTCCCAGGCGACGTAGAGCGAGTTGGTGACGTAGATCCTGCGACCGTCGCGGCTCACCTCGACCATCTGCGGACCGCCGTTCAGGCTGCCGTTGCTGGGGTGCCCGGCCTTTCGCACTATACCGCCCAGATGCACCGAGCCGGTCAACTGTGGGTTGAACGGGTCTGAAACATCATACTGCTGAAATTCGCCCGTTCCCCAGCACGAGACATACAGGAACTTGTCGTCCAGGGACAGGTTGATGTCCGTGATCACCGGCGGCACCGCGCCGAAGCCCTGGAGCAGAGGCGGAAGTTGGTCGGCGTCGGCGGGCTCAGCAGGGATCTCGATCACCTTCTTGATAGCCCACTTGCCGTTGTCCCTGTACCACAGCCACACCGACCCGGACAGATCCTTCAGACTGGTAACGACTCCAACGAAGCCGTAGGTCTTGCGTGGGTCGTGCGCGGGCCGGAGTTCCAGCGCCATCTGGTTCTCGGCGCCCATATCGAGCTCCTCCAGATGCTTGCGCTCCCGCAGGTCCCAGACGTGCAACTTGTGTCCGTACTCGCTGTTCAGGAGCAGGTCCGGCTGAACGCCGTTCTCCACCATGCTGGGAGTTCCCCACTCGCTGGTAATCATCGTGTCATGGTTCAGGTGCCACCAGAAGTCGTAGGAGAGCGTCTGCGATCCCCTGTCGGATTCCCAGGCGCCCTTCACGTCGAACGTGTCGTGGTCGAGCATGAACACTCCACCCGGGCCACCGCCGTCCGGCGCGCCCAGCGCGTTCATGTAGATGGCGTCGGGGCCGCAGTGGACGGTGTGGGGACGACTGTATCCGGTCTTCTCCGCCAGCTCTTCAGCCTCGATGACCTTCGCGATTGTGGGATTGAGCGGATCCGGCTGGGTATCAATGATATAGATTCTGGAAGAGCGGAGCGCCCCGAACAACAGATAGCGCCGCTCGACGTGTGGATGCGGCATATTCGGGCAGAGCGACGCGCTGCATGCGTTCCAACCGAAGTGGTGAAGCTCGTCGCCCGAATGTGGTAGGTCCAGGCGGCTAATAACTTTCCCATAGCTGGACGATTCGGGATTCACGTCCATGACGCCGACCGCGTCCGGTCGTCCGTCATCCTTGGGATTGACTATCGCTACGTATGCTATCTCCTCCTGGGGCGCGTCCATCGCCTTCTTGGGAGAAGTATAAAATGTCGGGTCCGGTGTCCAGGTAGTCAAGGGTGGTATGTCCTCCATTCACTGTTATGTCGCTCTTAGGAAACGGTTCTCCCAGTTTGCAAGCATATAATAGGGATTATGGCGACATATTGTAAAGTTTATAAGAAATTTCGCAGAACGACTCCACGCTATCCTGCGACGGGGAAATATCAATCTAGCGACCGCGCGTTGTTTGGAGTCGTCTTGGTACAGCTACCGAGCGTGGTAGAACTCCACGTCGTCCGCGAAGGCCTTATCGTAGGCCTCTGAACCCGCCCGTCCGATCTGGCCTCTCCCGGTTACGTTGTTCTTCGCTCCGTCCATGCGAGGGTCAACGTAGTGGTCGTACCAATCTTCCAGTTCCGCCCGAAGTTCGGAGATTCGCTCGTCGTACTCCGGTAAGTCCACGAGATTCAGCTTCTCGAACGGATCGTTTGCCAGGTCGTACAGTTCGTCAGGCCCATCCGGGTAGCGATGGACGTACTTCCACATCCGAGTGCGGATCATGCGAGTCGGGCCGTATTCGTCAAGTACATATATTGGCGTATCCTCTCCGAGTGATTCTCCGCGTAGAATGGGAGAGAAGTCCCTGCCGGGGAGTGTCTGATCGGCGCTGGCGTCCATGCCCAAGTAGCCGAGCAAAGTCGGCATGAAGTCGTATTGGCTCAACAGCTTGTCGCAGACCAAGTCCTGCGGTACATGACCGGGACGCGAAATCAGTGTCGGAACCTTGACCGCCGTGTCGAACATATTGGGCGGATACGTTCCGTTCCCCTTTCCCCATATGCCGTGATGTCCCATGTTCATGCCGTTGTCCGCGTTGAAGACGACCAACGTGTTTTCCCGGAGTCCGTTCTCCTCCAGCCAGTCCAGCATCCTGCCAATGTTCCTGTCCATCTCCACGATAGCGGCGAAGTACCCGCTCAAGGCCAGCCTTCGATTCTCGCGCGTATCTCCGAGAGTAGCCGCCCTTGCCTCCTTGTTCAACTGGTTGGGATGAATATCCTCGAACGGAACTGAATCAAAGGCATAATTGTCATGAAAATCGTCGAAAATCTCGTCCGGGTGATGTTCCCGCCCCCAGGGAGCGTGGGGAGCCGTGTAGTGAACATTCAGGGAGAAAGGAGCCTCTGAGTCGAGTTGTCCATCGAGAAAGTCCAGAGCGTTGTCTGTTATCACATCTGTGACGTAACCATCCGGCTGATGCAGTTCGCCATCTTTCAGCATCGGAGCCTTGTAGTAGTTGCCTCCACCGGTTGCGTGGACGTTCCAGTACTCGAATCCCATCTGAGGCAGAGAGGAGCGACCCAGGTGCCACTTCCCGCTCAGGCCGCAGGTATATCCGTTCTCGGCCAGGATCTCTATATACGACCTGCGTCCTTGCATATACTCGATCTCCAACCCGTCTCCGGGCAGCAGAGCGGAGTTGCCTCGACGCAGAAAGTCCTGAACGCCGTGCTGGGATGGAATCTGTCCTGTCAGTATGGAAGCCCTGGCGGGAGAGCAGACCGGCGAAGCGCAGAAGAAGTTTTCGAATCTGATCCCGGTAGAGGCCAGCCGGTCGAGATTGGGCGTCTCTAGTTCCTCGTTGCCTGCGCATCCCATCGCCCACGCGCCCTGGTCGTCGCTGAGGATGAAGAGGATGTTGGGGTTTTCAGGATTCACGCTTGCCATCTTGTCCTCTCTTTCTTCGGAAGAACCAGAATAATGAGCAGGCTGATTATCGAACCTATGCAACCCAGTATGAACCACAGAATCGCTCTGCGTCCCTTGTTGGAAGCTATAGTCCCGCACGCGGCCCCGAATATGAGCGCTACAACGATTGCGATGAGAAGTTCCATACTTTATCGTCTCCACATACAGAGAGGGGAGGTAGAGGTAACGGTGTATCCACCCTCCGGCTGCTCATCTATGGATACAGGCACTTTTGCGGTTAACGGTATTCTGGCGATCATATTTCAACTCCTAACGTCATGCCTCCACGCCCAAAGCGTCTGCGACCGTATCCATGTCCAGGGCAATCGCATCTAGTTTCAGCGGTTTCATATATCTTCGTCTATATCGTCGGGGTCATCTAACAGGTAAAACAGGTGGCCCAACAGGTCACTCAACAGGTGGGCGCTGAACCTGTATTGACCTGCATTTCACCTGCATCAGCTATGGGAAGCTTTTTTCTTCCGTCCCCTGTTCGGTCAATCATATATCGCTCCTCATGGTTGTGGAAGCGCAGTCGCCTGTCTTGCCGCTGGTCGTCCTGAGTAAAGTCGTGTATTGGCAGTTGGTGGATGTATTGTAGTCAAAGCAGCACGGATGTTCAAGAGAAGTTAAGCGATCTGAGGCCACAGTGGGTGGAGGGAGGCCGCTCTAGCCGCAACTCTCTGATCGAAGAGAGGGGAATCTTCTCAGCCATAGGAA
>JAAXHY010000477.1 GCA_012270665.1 Dehalococcoidia bacterium | reverse complement strand
GACGGCGAAACCTTCTACATGCTCGCCGCTGACGGTGTTCTGCGCGCTTTCGACTCTCACGACGGCGAACTGGTCGGGACCATGCAGTTGGTCGACCCGTTCGAGGCGGTGTTCGGAAGTCCCTCGCCCTCGATGATCGTCGTTGGCGAGTGGCTCTACGTCGCCGACCCGAATAGCGGCCATGTCCTCGGCGTCCACCTTGAACATATGGAGATCGAAGAGGAATGGCACGTCAGCGGCGCGCCGTCGAGCCTGGCGTTCGTCGGAGTCGCCGACTCGGGCGGCGAAGGCCATGAAGACGCTCATGACGACCATGACGCCCACGGCCATGAAGGGCACGACCACGGCCCTCTGGACCCCCACTTCTGGTTCGATCCGAACCGGGTGAAGATCGCAGTCAACGATATAGCGACTCGGCTTTCGGCTCTGGACCCTGAGGGAGCAGACTTCTACTTTCAGAACGCGGCAGACTATGCAGCGCAGCTTGACGAACTGCACTCCTGGATTCAAGGGCAGGTTGAGTTGGTGCGACCGGAGCGCAGACTGCTGGTCACATCCCATGACACCTTCGCCTATTTTGCAGATGTCTACGGGTTTGAGGTCATCGGCGCCCTCATTCCTTCCCTGGCGCCTGATGTGGAGCCCTCTGCGGAGCACATCGCGGGACTGGCCGAGGTAATCCGGGAGCACAACGCGCCGGCGGTATTCAGCGAAACGACGGTCAGCGGAAAGCTGCCGGAGGCCTTGGCAAGAGAGACCGGCGCAGTGCTTTTCCAGCTCTATGCGGACTCCCTGGGCGAAAGGGGGAGCGCAGCCGGCACGTACCTGGGTATGGTGCGAACAAACGTAGAACGCATTGTTGAGGCATTGAATTGAGAACTCACCCAGAGCTAAGCCAGCACGACGCCTCAGTGCGTGACCGTCGAACGCGACGAGTACATGGCCCTGACTAGCGTTGCCTTCTAAGCTTATGCTGGGACCCTAATTGGCGTTGTACGGCCGAACGGAGCCTGTAATAGCATCGAACAGAAGCTATTACAGGCTCCGCTTGGTTTCCCGGCTGTTCACCTTCACCAACCCCCATCATGCAAGAGCCAATTCCTCTTTATCGCGCTTTCAGGAACTTCCCCTGACCACAACATGGCCTACCGTCATTGATACCCGGCGCGAATGCCGTGTCGTAGCCCGCGATCCTCAGCCACTTCACAAGGCGGCCGGCGTTTACGTCTACTATAAACTTCGGTTTGGACACGCTTCACCCCCAAACATCATCACAATAAGCTGTCCGCGCGAGGTACAGACTCGCGCTGAAATGGAGTACAATTTCACATTGAGGCGGATTGCGCCTTTCGGTCTGAGACGTTTGCAGGCGCCAAGAGATGTCCTCCGAAGAGAAAGCAAAGAGAGTACCAGCCGCAGGCATAGAGGTCTCGGATGAGAGCGAGACTCTCAGCGTCACCTGGGAAGATGGCCATACCGGCGTATACTCGTGGGGTTTTCTGCGGGGCGCCTGCCCATGCGTACTGTGCAAACGCAATCATAGGGACGTAGAC
The DNA here is from genome assembly GCA_012270665.1 of Dehalococcoidia bacterium. Next base: position 792 of record JAAXHY010000477.1, on the reverse strand, counting down.
ATAAGCATGATAGAGCCTGTGGAGGGAGTGTGGCTGGTAGACTGGATGCCCGTTGGCAGCTACGCCATCCGCCTGCTGTGGAGCGACGCCCATGAGACGGGCATCTACAGCTATGACTACCTTAGGGAAATTTACAGGCGCGGCGAATGCCAGGCATAGGCGCTCCAGCAGACCCGGGCGTCTCATACAGCTCCGGGACGCTCAAGGAGGCAAGACATAGACGCTAAATCTCTGGAGCGGCTGCTCGGTCGAGTGCAGCGAGGGGAGATGGAGGTGGCGGAGGCCGTGGAAAAGCTGCGAACGCTGCCCTTTGAGGACTTGGGGTTCGCCAAGGTCGACCATCACCGCGCTATTCGCACAGGCTTCCCGGAGGTGGTGTACGCGCCGGGCAAGACACCGGAGCAGTTGTCCCGGATCGCCCAGAAGATTGCGGAGACCTCCTCCAAGGTCCTAATCACGAGGGCCGAGGCCGTCGCGTACGAGAAGGTCAGGGAGGCGCTGCCGGAAGCCCGCTACAGCGAGGTTGCCAAGGTCATTGTGGTGGATAGATCTTCGAAGGAAGCCGCTCCTGAGCCAGGCGTGTTGACCGTAGCTGCCGGCACATCGGACCTGCCTGTCGCGGAGGAGGCGGCCATCACCGCGGAGTTGATGGGGAACTCCGTGGATAGGCTGTGGGACGTGGGGATAGCCGGGGTTCACAGGTTGCTGGAGAATCTGCCCACGCTCAGGGAGGCGAGGGTCATAGTGGCCGTGGCCGGAATGGAGGGCGCTCTGCCCAGCCTGGTTGGAGGG
>JAAXHY010000001.1 GCA_012270665.1 Dehalococcoidia bacterium | reverse complement strand
GAGAGCCAGACCCACCGCCAGATGGCGAGCGGACTTTCTATGCCCGTGGGTTTCAAGAATGGCACGGACGGCGATCCGCAGATCGCGGTTGACGCCATGATAGCCGCCGGGTCTGCCCACGCATTTCTCGGCATAGACCACTATGGCCAGACCTCGGTCATTCACACCAGCGGCAATCCGCATGGACATTTGGTGCTGCGCGGTGGTCGTTCCGGCCCCAACTATGCAGAGAAGTATGTGTCCGAAGCGCAGGGCCTCCTGAGTGACGCGGGTGTAAGAACGGATTTGCTTGTTGATTGCTCACACGGCAATTCGAACAAGGACCACCGACTTCAGCCTGTGGCGTTCAGAGACGTAGTTTCACAACGCGCGGAAGGTAACGGATACATCATCGGGTGTATGCTGGAATCCAACATCAATCCCGGATCTCAGAAGCTGAATGGTGGTCTGGACACGTTGGAATATGGAGTATCCGTAACCGACGCCTGCATTGGCTGGGACGAGACCGCGGACCTGCTCCGGTGGGCAGCGGACGAGGTTCAGCAAAGGGTACCGGTCACCGCGGACTAATGTGGCAGTGGGGATGAGGATGCCGTTCCTCATCCCATCCTTTCTCTGTTTCTTTTTACGGAGGGCGTTATTCTCCCTCGAACAGCGTGGTATCCGGGTGGAAGGCATACCAGCCAAACCAGAATGCTACGAATGACGGCAGCCTTGATAAGGTCTCGCCAGCGCCACCTGATTTCGCAAGTCCCGTCCGACCGACCATCCAAGTCCCGCCTTGCCCATCGATCAGCGTGGATGGGATTGCGGAGGAGTCGTCGCGGCTGCTGTCGAGGGCAAAAATTTCATCGCCCCGTTCGAACACCCTCGCGTCGGACGACATCGCGGACGAAACGATGACCACGTTCTTGTCGCCCAGGGTGTCGTTCACGACCCTCAGTTCGCGCAGTTTCATAACAGGGTAGGCCCTGTGAGTGTCTCCGACTGACAGTCCAAGCACTTCGTCCTTAGCTTCCAGGGCATGATTGCGATTCCACACCGGGAACATGGTGTCGGCTCTTACTCGATAGTCATAGTAGATGGACCTCTCGCTGGTTTCAGGCTCATAGAAGTAGGGAGGGTAGTATTCGTTATCGAGCGACAGCGCCTTGGTGTCCGGGTTCTCCTCGACCCACTCCCCCCAGGTTGTGAGGGCGACCGGGAAGAAGTCGAGCTTGATGATTTCGTCTCGCTCCGCCAACTCTCCAATGACAGGCTCTCCAACCAGAGAACTCCAAAGCGAGTTCGTCTTTCGGTCATACATCAGCTTGTTGGAGCGATACAGAAATCCTGACGTGCCGAATGTCGTTGGCTGACCGTCTATTTTCGCGGAATACACGATTCCGGTGCCGCAGAGCGTTCACCACATGAGCGAGATCGGCTCGCCACCTACGGAATCGTTCACCATCT
>JAAXHY010000143.1 GCA_012270665.1 Dehalococcoidia bacterium | reverse complement strand
AGTGGGAAACGCGTTCGACATGGACATAGAGGCGACGGTCGAGCTCGAACCCGACCTGGTTTATATGTTCTTCGACAGGTTCAATGAGGACCTGGAGCGCGCGGGGCTGAAAGTGCTGTACATTCCCACTCTCTCCGACGACTTCTCCAAAGTGGCGGGCAATATCAGGCTCTGGGGCCGGATCGTGGGCAATCCGAATGACGCAGAGAAGGTTGCGCTGGAGTTCGAGGCCAAGCACGACCATATCAAGGAAGTTATGGAACCCATCGGGGCAGGCCCGACAGTGTTCCAGGATGTGGGTTCTTACTGGACACCCGGGCAAGGGACGCTTATCCAGGAGGTCTTCGATTTGCTCCGACTTGATAACATCGCGGCGGATATAGAGGGGTATGCCCAGATAAGTCCAGAAGTGATAGTGGAGAAGGATCCGCACATCATCATAACCTCGGATCCTGACACGATTCGTGCGGAGCCCGCGCTCGCGGACGTGTGGGCTGTCAGAAACCAGGCGTTCTATACACCCAGCACCGACGCTCTGAGCATTCCCGGCCCGCGATTCATAGACGGGGTGGATGAGCTTGCCCGATGGGCGTATCCGGGTCTATTCAGGTAGCCGGACATGGTGGAACGGAGCAGTGAACATACCCGGGCGCGCAGCGTAGAGACGATTAGTCTGGATAAAGTCGCCGTTCGTCTGATCGGCCTCAGATATCCGTGGTGGCGATTGGCAATCGGCGGTTGCGCAGTGATTCTGTCCTCAATCTTCGCCGCCACTCAGGGTTCCGTTGACATACCCTTCATGGCGGTGGTCAAGATAATCGTTTCGCGCCTTCCGGGCATCGCTCCTGTCTCCGAACTTCCTTCGACCTGGGACACGATACTCTGGCAGCTGCGCATTCCGAGAATCGTTCTCGCGGCGATCGTGGGCGGCGCGCTGGCAATGTCAGGGGCAGCCTACCAGGGATTGTTCAAGAACCCGCTGGCCGACCCGTACCTGATAGGCGTGGCTTCGGGAGCGGGCCTTGCCGCAACCATAGTGCTTCTGACCGGCATTCCGCTGGTCGTACTTGGAATCAGCGTACTGCCAATCGCGGCCTTCGCGGGCGGGATAGGGGCGGTGGCCGCGGCGTACACGATTGCCAGAAGCGCGCAGGGAACGCCGCTGACGACTCTCATCCTGGCTGGTGTCGCAATCTCCTCGCTGGCAGGGGCTGTGAGCAGCCTGCTGATGATAAGGAGTGATCCTGATCTCAGACCGGTTCTGAGTTGGCTGCTCGGGAGCTTCATATCGGCGGAGTGGAACGAAAGCGGGATAGCGCTGCTGTACCTGATCCCCAGCCTGGGAGTGATCCTGGGATTCGCGCGGATACTCAACGTGCTCCAATTCAGCGAAGAGCACGCCGTCGCGCTCGGGGTCAACGTAGAGAAGGTGAAGCTGATACTCATCGGCATGGCTACACTGGCCACGGCCACGGCGGTCTCATTCAGTGGTCTCATTGGTTTCGTCGGACTGGTGGCGCCTCATGTCGTGCGTCTGATTTGGGGTGTTGACTATCGCTTCATACTGCCAATGTCCGGCCTGGTGGGAGCGATTTTCCTGGTGCTCGCGGACCTCATCGCCAGGACAGTGGTCAGTCCTGGGGAGCTTCCAGTAGGGATAGTTACCGCCTTCTGTGGAGCGCCATTCTTCCTGTACATACTCAGGCGAAGGCGCGTGCGGGGAATCTGACTTGGTCGAGATATGACGAACGGGCAGCATACAGACAGTCTGCCGGCAGAAGAGCCGGGCATCCTGGCAAGGGACGTCTGGGCATTCTACGGGGAGCGTAATGTGCTCAGCGGGATTCACCTGGATGTCGGCCAAGGAACTTTCGTTGCCCTTGCCGGACCGAACGGTGTCGGAAAGTCCACTCTTCTCAGGCTGGTGTCCGGGGTCATCAAGCCCACTCGGGGCAGGATAACCGTGTCGGGACTCGACATTTCGACACTTTCACCCCGGGAGAGGGCGCGACTGGTGTCGGTTGTTCCTCAAGACCCGGAACTGCCCCAGGGAGCGCCAGCAATCGAGGTCGTGTTGACTGGTCGAAATCCGCATCTGGGTCTGCTGTCCTGGGAGAGTCACACGGATGTTCAGATAGCGATTGAGGCGATGCGGCTGACATATACGGAGGACTTGATCGAGAGACCCGTTGACGAACTATCAGGTGGGGAGCGCCAGCGAGTGGCGATTGCCATAGCCCTGGCGCAACAGACGCCGATAATACTATTGGATGAACCTACGGCCAATCTCGATCTGGCCTATCAACCCGCGATCATGGAATTGATGCGCAGCCTGGTTTCTTCAGGCAAGACGATACTGGCCGCGGTACACGATCTTACGCTGGCGTCGCAATTCTGCGACAAAGTGGCCCTGATGCGCGGCGGGGCCAGCCTGACCACCGGCCCGCCGGAAGTGACGCTCACCGAGGAGAACATCAGAACCGTGTATGGCGCGGAGGTCAGGATCATGGAACACCCCGAGACGGGCAAGCCGGTGATCGTGAACTCGTGGCG
>JAAXHY010000387.1 GCA_012270665.1 Dehalococcoidia bacterium | reverse complement strand
TCTGAAGCCATTTTACTGCCATGAGTAGGAGGCGCCCCGTGGACTTTGAAGATGTCCGTCCATTCCTGGAAACCCACCATAGAGGAGTCATCTCTACCCGCCGGCCCAACGGCGCCACTCACTCTAGCATTGTCGTATGTGGCGCATACGATGGGCGCGCTGCGTTCGTGTCGGTCTATCCCAGGTCGCAGAAGATCAGGAATCTGAGGCGAGATCCAAACTGTACGGTGCTGGCCGTTACGGAGGACTGGCGACAATACGCCGTCATAGAAGGACAGGCCAAGCTCTTCGATTACTCCAACATGGACGCTGAAGAGGCGCGAGTGATGCTGCGCGAGGTCTATATGGCTTGCAGCCACACCGAACACCCAGACTGGGACGAGTACGACCAAGCTATGATAGACCAGAAGGCGGTCATCGTACTCGTCGATCCCGAGCGAGTCTATGGCTTGCTGCGCTGAGGGTCAAGTCAATGGCTAGGGAGCAGAAACCCACCTATGGCGGTCAGGCGGTTCTGGAAGGCGTGATGATACGCGGTCAGCGGCACATGGCCGTGGCCGTCCGTAGGCCCAACGGCGCGATAGCCATACAGGAGAGGCCGCTCTCTACCCTCTACACTGGCGCAATCAGGAGGATTCCTCTGCTGAGAGGAGTCATTGTGCTAGTGGAGACCCTGAGCCTCGGAATGCGCGCGCTCAGTTATTCGGCCAACGTGAACATGGAGGACCCCGAAGCCGCCCCTGACTCCGAAGTCGAGACCGAAGAACTTGGCAAGGGAGCCATGGCTTCCATGCTTCTCATCTCATTTGGATTCGCCATCGCGCTGTTCTTTCTGCTGCCCCTGTTCGCAAGCAGACCATTCGAAGGAATGTTCGGCAACGACATCGTGTCCAATATCGCCGAGGGGGCTATCAGGCTGGCAGTGTTCGTCATATACATCTGGTTCATCGGGCGTATGCCTGATATCAGGCGCGTCTTCATGTACCACGGCGCGGAACACATGACTGTCCACGCACAGGAGCGGGGAGACCCTCTTGTCATCGAGGCCATCAGGAAGTACTCTCCGGCGCATCCCAGGTGTGGCACTGCCTTTCTCCTTACCGTCATGGTAGTGGCGATCCTGGTCTTCGTCCTGGTTCCCAGGGATCCCCTATGGTGGATGATACTGTCCCGTATCATATTCATTCCCGCGATAGCGGCCCTGGCTTACGAGGTGATTCGCTTGAGCGCTAGGTACGAGGACAATCCACTGGTAAGCCTGATTTCAGCCCCGAATCTGCTGCTGCAGAAGCTGACTACTCGCCAGCCCGAGGACGACCAGATAGAAGTGGCGGTCGCCGCCATGAATGCCGCGCTGGTAGCGGACATCGGCGAGTCCCACCCCGATTCACGCGGCAGTGGACTCAGCGTCACGGACGCGCCACACAGCGGTTACTAACTCCTGCGTTCTCTGAGGGCCGACCACACGTCTTCAGGGCGGATTCCTGTGGCGGACATGAGAACGAGCGAGTGATAGAACAGGTCTGCCAGCTTATCGGCGAGTTGCTCTCCGTCCTGTTGCACACCGGCTATTGCCGCTTCTCCCGCCTCCTCGATCACCTTCTGGGCGACGCGCTCAGACCCGCCTTGCAGCAGGCTGGTCGTGTAGCTTCCCTCTGGCATCGCCTCCTTGCGGTCCTGGATGACCGAGAATAGCTCTTCCATGATTCCGGGGCCCTTCTCCGGAGCCTCGAAGTCAGGGAGTTCGTCGAAGGGAGTAAAGAAGCAGGTGGGATTGCCTGTGTGGCATATGGGACCGTCTGGCGCCACTTTGAGCAGTATAACGTCACCGTCGCAGTCAATCGAGGCCGCGCGGATTCGCATATAGTTCCCCGACACCTCTCCCTTGTGCCACAGGTCAGAGCGACTGCGGCTGTAG
>JAAXHY010000386.1 GCA_012270665.1 Dehalococcoidia bacterium | reverse complement strand
ATTAGCTCAGTCATCCTCGGTGGCAGGCCGGATTCGGACCAGACGCGCTGGGGCGGCTACACGCTGGAAAGTCTCCTTGAAATGTCCGGCTGGTCAGATCGCATGGAAGTCGTCACCGAAATACTGGTCGCCGAATGTTTGAGCATACGTCAACCATAAGAGAGTGGACTAAACTTGGGAGCGACCAAGGTCTTTTCAAAGTGGGCAGCCGAATGGTTGGTGAACTGTGTATCATATATTCGGCTTTATATATACACAGGAAAACGCTGGGCGCTAACTGGGAGGGTCACAGGGTCGAACTGGGACGGTTTCCATCCAGCGTTTCCCACAGCGTTTCCCAGAGTTTTCCCAGCGTTATAGCTACGGGAGAGGATCTCGCGCAGCCTGCCTGCCTATGTCATAAATAATCGCTTATGTATATGCGCTGATTTCACGTCGTCATTGTAGCATAGAATGGAATGGCAGTGTAGTGATAGTGGAAACTGTGAGTGACTTTGAAAAGGCTCTGCTCCTCGCCCATATAGCTTTGACCGATTCCATCTACTGGGATATGATTGGCTTCGCTGGCGCGAGGTATTTCGGTTGGCAGTTCCGAACGCATTCGGCGAGATGGGAGGGTGCCTATGGTGGCTACACAACTAGTTCCCAAGCGTGAGGTTATGGAAACGGCGGACGAAGCCCTGCCCGTGTATCGGCCGGAGAGGGAAATCCGCGCCAAGCGGCCATTGGAACTGGCCTGGAGGACATTCGCCCATATCTTCAGGCAGAAGTTCATCCGTCGCCGCGAACGCTTCCCACTGGTGACGATGCTCGAACCCCTGGAGGCGTGTAACCTGGACTGCTTCGGCTGCGGACGCATACGCGAGTACCTGCCCGTCCTCGACAAGACCCTGACCCTGGACCAGTGCCTCAAGGCCGTGGAGGACTCCGGCGCGCCCATCGTGTCCATCGCGGGTGGCGAACCAACTATGTACAAGCAACTCCCCGAACTCATCGAGGAGTTGGTGAGACGGAAGATATTCGTCTATTGCTGCACCAATGGCCTGCTGCTGGAGCGCATGATGAAGCGCGTCCCGCCCTCCAAATACCTCGCCTGGGTAATCCACCTGGACGGAATGGAAACCCAGCACGACATCGCTGTCAACCGCAAGGGCGTGTGGAAGAAGGCCATGAGAGCGTCCAAGCTGGCTCTCGAAGCCGGATACAGGGTCTGTTCCAACACGACCTTGTTCAGGGGATCTAACTCTGAGGACCTTCACCAACTCTTCGAGCTAGTGACCGACATGGGATTCGAGGGTGTCATGGTATCCGCCGGGTACGACTTCGTAGATGGGCCGGTCCAGGAGATGTTCCTGTCGCGCGAGGAATCCATAAAGGTCTTCAAGCGGGTGCTCACGGACGAGGCGATAGACCGCATACGCTTCTACAATAACCCGCTCTACCTGAGCTTTCTGCGGGGAGAGCGTGACTACCAATGCACTGCTTGGTCGAACCCCACCTACACGGTCCAAGGCTGGCGGGAGCCTTGCTACCCGCTGGCGGACAGACACACCGACAACGTAAACGACCTGTTCAGCGCCACCCTATGGGAGAACTACGGCGTGGGCGTGAACAGCAAGTGCGCCAACTGCATGATGCACTGCGGATTCGAGTCGGCGACCATCTACGACTCCTTCAGCAGTCCCAAAGGCGCCGCGGCCTTGGCGAAGGGTGTGATCGGTAAGCGCGCCGGTGTCGGAGCCAGCTAGAGAAGTGAGGGGAGGCCCAGCGCTACTGGCGGCGCTGCCTGAGGAGGCGCGAGGCATCCTCAAGGCTGGCTGTTGGAGCAAGGCCGCATCGTCCGGATCTCACGAAATGTATGAGTGTCGTGCCGGAAGTGATCAGGCGGTCCTCGCCGTAAGCGGCGTGGGCAAAGTCCATGCGGAGAAGGCGACTCGCGCTGTCCTGGAGGAGCGCCGTCCGAGCGCAGTCCTCTCCCTCGGTTTCGCCGGGGGACTGGTCGCAGACCAGCGAGCGGGAGACCTGGTCATCGCTAGAGTTCTGATACCCGCCGGAAGCGTCTCAAACGGTGAGCCGAATCCGCGCGTCAGCGAGGCCCTCTATACCGACCAAACATTGATCAATAAGGCAATCGGTGTCCTGGCGACACTGGGACTGCGCTACCGGATCGGAGCCTGTGTAACCGCTTCCCGGCTGGTATCGCGCCCTAGGGCTAAGAGGCAACTCGGTTTGGACACCGATGCCCTGGCGGTAGAGATGGAGAGTTTCTGGATAGCGCTGGCCTGTCATGAGCGAAACGTGCCCTTTCTGGCGGTCCGCGCCATAGTGGACACGGCAGAGCGCGCGCTTCCTGACTTCCTTGCCACGTCTGCGCTGGAATCCGGATCAGTGAACAGGTGGCGACATAGGCTGCCCTTCATGCTTCGTCCATGGTCGCTCCCGACCCTGATTCGGCTGGGCGGGGCGGCATCAGGAGCGCGGAACTCACTCACCGCTTTCGCCGCGGGTTTCCTGAGAGACTGGTCTAGGACCGTCAGCCAGTGAACGGCGGTTTTCTCCGGAGAACTTGAGCATGGCTAAAGCTAGGAAAACGCAATGACTGCGGGAGAAGCGCAGGAATCACGTGTTTCGCGCGGGTTGCTGGACGCGGTCTCGATAGCTGTGTCCCGGTCTCAGGAATACTTCGCGCGTACCCAAGCCCCTGAAGGATACTGGTGGGGAGAGCTTGAATCCAACCCCACCATGGAGGCCGAGTATCTGATGCTGACCCATTTCCTGGGGATTGGGGATAAGGATACGTGGAGGAAATTAGCAAACCATCTGCTCCAGTCCCAGAGGGAGGACGGGACATGGGGACAATACTACGGCTCACCCGGCGACCTCAGCACATCGGTGGAATGCTACTTCGCGCTGAAGTTGGCGGGCGTCTCTACGGATGACCCCGGCATGATCAAGGCGCGGGAGTTCATTCTGTCGAAGGGGGGTATCCCTCAAACGCGAGTCTTCACAAAGATTTGGCTGGCCCTCTTCGGTCAATGGGACTGGAATGACGTGCCCGCGATCCCGCCGGAGATGGCGCTGCTTCCGTCCTGGTTCCCCATGAATCTATATGACTTCTCCAGCTGGGCCAGGGCTACTATGCTGCCTCTCAGCATCGTAATGACTCACAGACCGTCGTGTGAGATTCCGGATAGCGCCGCCATCCCCGAGCTCTTTCGGAGCGAGCAGCCGAAACCCCTCAGACTCAGGGACATGGTGGGGACGGCTGGAGTATTCCACCTCGCGGACTGGATGTTCCGGCGGTACAATCGCCTGCCCTGCCGCCCGATGCGCCGG
>JAAXHY010000259.1 GCA_012270665.1 Dehalococcoidia bacterium | reverse complement strand
ACATCCCATACATCCGAGCGGAAGGCGGCGAGCGCGGCGAGCGCGGTCCCAAGATGGAGCCAGAGAGAGAAGTTGACCGCGTCGGACAGGGGGGCGGCGAAGGCGAATGACTGAACGGCGGTCAGGACGCCCTCGGAGCTTACCGGCAGCCACTCGGCCAACCCCTGTATCAGTCCCAGCAGAGCGGCCTCCGCGAGAGTCACGACGCGCGACTCAGGTTGAAGGTGAATACGCTGCCCTCACCCTCGACGCTGCTGACGACTATGTCTCCGCCGTGAGCCTCGGCGAGGCGCCGCGTTATGGCGAGTCCCAGCCCGGTTCCGACGTCCCTGCGGGACCTGTCCACTTTGTAGAACCGTTCGAAGACGTGGGGTAGATGCTCTCTTGGGATACCGATGCCGGTATCGGCGACTTCAATCTCTACACCTTCTCGCACGGTCTTCGCAGCCAGTGAGACATGCCCGCCTTCCGGGGTGAACTTGAGGGCGTTTTCAACCAGGTTGGTGAGAATCTGGTCAAGCTTGCCTGCATCGGCCATGAGATAGGGCAGATCGTCCGGTATCCGGCTGAGCAGTTTCACTCCCTTGGAACTGGCGCGCGTCTCGAATCGCTCGATCACCTTACCCGCTACATCACAGAGTTCAACGGGGGCGAGATGAATGGGCATCTGTCCGCTCTCGAGACTAGATAGCTCAAGCAACTCATCCACCATCGCGGTCATGCGCTCAACGTCCGCTTCGATCCGTGAGAGGAAGTCTCTGGCCACCTCGGTGTCATGGATCGCGCCGCCATCCAGGGTTTCGACCAGGGCCCTGACCGAGGCCAATGGGGTGCGCAGTTCGTGGGATACGTTGCTGACGAATTCTCGCCTTGCGTTCTGGGCCAGCCTGAGAGTGGTTACGTCCTGGAGGGTGAGCAGGACGCCGCGGCGCGGGTCGGCGGAGATGGGGGCGGCGATGGCGTGAAGGAATCGTCTTTGATGGAGGAGTTCTATCTCGGCGCGTTGTATCTGTCCGGTCTGGGCGGAGTTGGCGGCTAGTTCGAGCAACTCGTGGTCGCGCACTATCTCGGCCAGGGTGCGTCCGTGTGTCGAGTGGATATCCGTATCGAGGAGCCACTGCGCGGCGCGGTTGATGAGCCTTATTCTGCTGTCGGGATCGAGGACTATGACGCCGTCGGCCATGGTCTCCATGACGACGGACAGGAGACTGCGCTCGCTGTCGAGTCCACGCACAAGGTCGCGGAGTCTGACCGCCATCTCGTTGAAGGCGTCGTTGAGTTCACGGGTTTCACGCAGGGAGGATGTGCGCACCCTGTAGTCGAGGTTTCCTCTCGCAAGGCGTCGCGCTCCCTCGGCAACGCCGCGAACGGGGCCGGCGATGGAACGCGCCATGAGGAACGAAGCTGCGAGCGAGCCAAGAATTCCTACCAGAGCGGTCGCCGAGACTGCGATGAATATGGGGGCGCCGGAGACTCCGAGGGCCAGGAGGGCAATCCATACTGTCCCGACCGCCAGGGATACGGCGGCCACGTGGGATATGACCATTCTGAGTCGCAGGGATTCGGGGAGTATTTTCATGTAGCGTCAGCCGTCAAAGCGGTAACCGAGTCCCCTAATCGTGACTATTCTGCGAGGCTTGGAGGGGTCGAGTTCTATCTTTTCCCTCAGCCACCTGACGTGTACGTCGACGGTGCGGGAGTCGCCGATGTAGTCGTGTCCCCAGAGGCGTTCGAGTATCTGATTGCGTGTGAAGGCGCGTCCCTTGTTGGCGGCGAGCATGGCGAGGAGGGAGAATTCGCGGGGCTTCATATCCAGAGGCTTGTCGCCGAGCGTTACGGAGTGGCTAATCTGGTCTATGGTGAGGTCTCCGGAGCGTATGATTTCGGAGCGTCCAGCGAAGTCGGAGGTCTGAGGAGAAGAGGCGCGCCTGAGCAGGTTGCGGACGCGGGCGAGGAGTTCTGGCATACTGAAGGGCTTGGTGACGTAGTCGTCGGCGCCGAGTTCCAGTCCCACGACGCGATCAACTTCTTCTAAGCGGGCGGTCAGCATGAGTATGGGGACGGCGGACTCTCGTCGGAGGATACGGCAGACCTCGAAGCCGTCGAGAGTGGGGAGCATGACGTCGAGAATGACGAGATCGGGTGACATTCTCGTAGCCATACGCAGGCCGGCTTCGCCATCGGTGGCGGTCAGCGTGGTGTATCCTTTCTGGTTCAGCGTGTACTGGAGAGCGGCCAGCAAATTCGGCTCGTCTTCGACAATGAGAATCGTGTTAGGCATAAACCAGCACTCTCGGCGACCGTCTATCGGAAAGATTGACCGATCTGAGATTAGCATAATTGGTTGTCAGTTTTCAGTATTCAGTTTTTGGTTTTCGGGCGCTAG
>JAAXHY010000042.1 GCA_012270665.1 Dehalococcoidia bacterium | reverse complement strand
CCTGGTTCTCAGGAACAACGCGGGCGAATCCAGCCTTCACACGTAACCCCGACTACATGTAGAGCAAAATCTATATGAGCGATTGTTCTTATACAAATCGAAGAAATGAGGTCTTAACCTCCATAGTTCAGAATCGCCTAAGACATCAATGGCCCTTCTCGTCGTGCGTCAGCCCTGCGGGGAGGGTCTTCACTTCCTAATCGTCCTGTTCGCTCTCCCTCGCTTCGCGGTCATCTTTACCCACAAGTCCGGCGTACAGCACTCCGGCTATCAGACCGAAGAAGTGACCTTCCCACGATACCAATTCATCGGTCGGGAAGATGCCAAATATGATGGTGCCATACACTACTATCACCGCAATCGAAATAAGAATCGAACTCAGGCTGCGCTCGTACAGGCCCCGGGCGACTAGATAGCCGAAGTATCCGAACGCCAGTCCGCTGGCGCCGATGTGTATGCCATATCCTGTTACCACGCCCGCCATGAGCCAGACCATAACGCCGCTGACCAGTGTAATGAATACCGACGAGGCCAACAGTCGCTTCGCGCCGCGCAGCGATATTAGCCCGCCCAGCACGATCAGTGGCCCCGTATTCGACAGCAGGTGGGCGAAGTCCCCGTGTAGAAACGGGCTGAGCGGAATTCCCCGCAGTCCCGTGACATTCCTGGGCAGAATGCCATACTGATACAGATTGAGGTTTGCCAGGGTGTCCGCTATCTCAATCACCCATAGAGACGCGACGAATATCAGAAGCCAAAAGAAAGCGTGCATATATCAACTCCTCTGAGAATCTTGCCGTGAACCTTCCAGGATTGTACGCGATTCTCTCAGTCCGCCAAAACGCAGCCTGGCAAGCCCCTTCAGGTCTTCATACGCCGTACTGACGATTCTGACCCTGCTGTCGGGATCATCAACCCACCTCACCGGGATCTCCTCCACGCTGTATCCGTTCTTCTCGCATAGTATGAGCAGTTCCGTGTCGAAGAACCAGCCTGTGTCCTTCACCATCGGAAGCGCCTGCTCCACGGCTCGCCTGCTCACCGCCTTGAAGCCGCACTGGGCGTCCTGGAATCCGGTCAGGAACATCGTCCTGAAGATGAGGCTGTAACAGCGGGAAATGAACTCTCGCTTGGGCGAGCGTCCTATGACCTGCGCGCCGCGCTTCAGCCGCGACCCGATAGCTACGTCGTGGCCGCCTTCCGC
>JAAXHY010000088.1 GCA_012270665.1 Dehalococcoidia bacterium | reverse complement strand
CGCCCAGGCGAAGTCGGCCAACTACTCCGGCCAGTTCATAACGCTGCGAAACTACGGCCTGCCCGTATCCCAGATCTCGAAGATGTACCTCGCCGGTGGATTCGCCAACTACGTGGACGTGAACAACGCGCGGGACATAGGCTTCATTGCCAACGTGCCGCCGGAGCGCATCATGAAGGTGGGCAATGCCGCGCTGGAGGGCGCGACCATAATGCTGGTGTCCGCCCAGATGCGAGAGCGCATAGAGCGCATCTCCGTGACCGTCGAGCACGTCGAACTTGAGACCACGCCGGACTTCTTTGATATATTCGTAGAAGGCTGCATGTTCAAGCCGATGGAGTTGGAATAGCGGAGGGAGCGCATTATGTCCAGATGCGACCCCATGGTGTACGTTCACCATATGCGAGACTACGCGAGGGCTGCGCTAGATATATCACAAGATTATTCACGCCCCGATCTCGGTACAAATAAAATTGCTGAATCTGGCTCTTCAGGTCGTTGGTACGGCTGCCTCTCGCATACCGGACAGTTTCCGACACTCGCGTCGGGAAGTGCATTGGGACGAAGCGTATTCTTTCTACAACAAAGCGGTAAAATCATATGACGACGTGAACCTCGACGCGCTATGGGACATAATCCAAGACGACCTTCCGACGTTGATAGAGCAGTTGGAAGACCTGATCACCAAAGAGACCGACGACCGATGACTGAATACCGACAACCAAGATTCGACTCCTCCAGGAGACTCTAATGCCCACATACAAAGTCCTGATCACCGATTATGTCTGGCCCACCACCGACCCTGAAGAGACAGTCCTCAGAGAGGAAGCGGACGCCGAGGCCGTGGTCGCGCCGGACGGCGACGAGAATACGCTCATCTCGCTCGCCGGAGACGTGGACGCCATAATGACCTGCTTCGCGCAGGTCACTCCCGACGTGCTGAAAGCCGCCCCCAACTGCGTCGCCGTGGGCAGGTTCGGCGTCGGGGTGGATAACATCGCGGTGGACACAGCCACGGAACTAGGCATGGCCGTCACCTACGTCCCAGACTACTGCGTGGACGAGGTGTCCGACCACGTAATGGCTCTCCTGCTCACCTGGAACCGCCGCGTCGCTCTGTTCGACAACTCGGTTAAGGGCGAGGGATGGGGCAGCGTCCCTCTCACGATGCGGATGATGCGTCTACGCGGCAAGACGATGGGCATAATCGGATTCGGGCGCATAGGCCAGGCGGTGGCTCAGAAGGCGCTCGCCTTCGGAATGAGAGTGCTGGCCTCCGACCCCCTCTTCAATCCGCAGACCGCCGCCCTTCGTGGCGCGCGCTACGTGGACACCGACACCCTGCTCAGAGAATCCGACTT
>JAAXHY010000263.1 GCA_012270665.1 Dehalococcoidia bacterium | reverse complement strand
GCGTATCTATAAACTATGATATATGCCGAGTCATCCGCCGACCTTGCGAATGTCCCGCTTGGTTACTCGGTGCCCTGTTGAATGTCCGCGAGATATAGTATCCTTCGAGCGCGGATGACATGGGAATGATCGCTAAGGAGATGCTCGATGCCCGAAAAGCTGATACAGGGCGACCGTTTTCCGAAGATAGAACTCGATCTCACCGACGGAACTACTATCGCACTCCCCGACGAAGTGCCCGGACGCTATCTCGCGCTGCTTTTCTACCGGGGAGAGTGGTGACCATATTGCAGGCGGCAGTTGGCCTCCTACCAGAAGAGTATGGATGAGTTGGACGAGCTTGGCGTGTCCGTTATCGGGGTGACTGTGGAGGACCGAGAGACCGCGGCCCGGATGGCCGAAGAGGTCGGGCTCACCTTCCCAATCGCATACGGCGTCACTGAAGAGAGCGTAGAAGCGCTCGCGCCGTGGTGGACTGAGGATAAGGCGCGCGGACGCTACCTTCAGCCCATGGAGTTCCTCGTGCGGCGTGGTGTCGTGTTCGGCTCCATGTACGCATCCGGCCCGATTGGGCGGATGGGCGTCAGGCAGGCGATGGCATTCATCAAATTCCGCGAAAGCAGGCTAAAGAAGGGCTGAAGAGCGCAGCCGCGGAGGATTTCCACCTCGTCTTGTGAGCCGGGTCCTCCAATGATGCCCCAAAAGCATTCCAGGTTCTGGCGTCCGGCTATATAGCTATATAATTGCGGCTGTCCCCCGATCTCCCCTCGGCTGTAATGATGGATTGCCATGGGCGCGTTGGGAACAGAGCAGAGTTCAGGTTGCCTCACTAGCGTCGAAAGTCCGCGCGTCGTCGTATGATACGGTTGGCAGTCCCGACTGCCAACCGTATCATACAGACATAAGGAGACAGAAATGGAAGGGTCCACAATTACTCTTCTCGTGGCGATCTTGGCGATGGGTATTACCATCATGGGATTCCAGTGGAGACAGAACGCCGCCATGGAAAGG
>JAAXHY010000151.1 GCA_012270665.1 Dehalococcoidia bacterium | reverse complement strand
CGCAGTAAGTCAATGTAATAGGTACAGCAGCCCATGAAAACATGCTGGCCGTTGTCCACTTCCACGTCGGTCTCGCGTGAATAGAAGGAGAAGGCTCTTCCTCCAAGAAACGGGCGCTTTTCGACCAGCGTTACATCGAATCCCATTTCGATCAGAGAACGCGCGGCCGACAGCCCCGCCAGACCACCGCCGAGCACGGCAACATTCCTTTTGTTTGAACTGTCGAACACAGGCTTGTCTTAACGGTCGCGATGGAAGGCCAGATTGGGTGTCATACTGCCAGCCCAGAGCCTGGCTGCCAACAGTAGCTTCTCGCTGACGCTCAGTCCGATGCGCCGTTCGAACACATCGTAGCCCGTGGACTCTATGCGGTCGAGAATTCTGCTGTACAGCTGATGCAAGACGGCGGCGCAAGCGCGGGACTCTCGAGACAACAGCGGCAGGAGACGCTCGCCAGACTCGAAGTACGTCCTGGCCCGAGTGGCTTGGAAGTCCATGAGAGAGCGGAAACTCTCATTGTTCCGACTTTCCATCAGTTCGCGCTCAGAGTATCCGAATCTCCTGATGTCTTCCAGGGGTATGTAGATTCGGCCTCTCTCTGCGTCTTCCCTGATGTCGCGTATGATGTTTGTTAGCTGCATTGCGATACCGAAGTCCACAGCGTACTCGCTGGCGGTCGGATCTTCGTAGCCGAAAATTTCTATGCATATAAGTCCGACGGCAGAGGCGACCAGACAGCAGTAGTCTCGCAGGTCGTCGAAGGTGTTGAAGCGAGAGACGACTAGGTCCGTTTCCACCCCGCGGATGATGTCTTCGAAGTAACGGCGAGGTATGTTGAAGTTACTGATAGTGTCTTCGAGCGCCAAGAATACGGGATCTTCGTGTTCAATGCCTGTATCGTTCAGGCGATCACGAGTCTCGGCGAGGAGTCTTCTCTTCTCTTCCGGCGGCAGGTCATCATCGGTGACGTCATCACAGTAACGACAGAAGGCATAGACGGCGTATATCGCTCGCCGCTTCGCTGAGGAAAGTGTGCGAAAGGCATAGTAGAAGTTCTTCGCCTGGCTCTTGGCTATCCGCTGGCAGTGGATATAGGCTTGGTCAAGGTCATCCGCCATATTCCTACTCTACACCTTTCCGAACAGCTTCAACTTCAGAAGCGTACTAAGCAGCATGGATACCTTCCTCCCCTTGCTGACTACCGGACGCTTGGTCAGAACGTCGTAGTTCTCACGTTTGATGCTGTCGAGGACACGCATACCGCCTCTGCTGAATAAAGCGATATCCAGCTTGAGACCGTCGTCAACCATGTCAACCAGAGGCAGGCCGTTTTGGAAGAACTCCCGAGCCCGCTCCACCTGGAATCCCATCAGCCGCCGAAAGTTGTCCGTCACCAGGCTCCGAGCGAGATCGTCCTCTGAGTACCCGAATGTTTCCATGTCCTCCGACGGGATGTATATACGTCCCTTGGAGTAGTCGCGCGAAACGTCTTGCCAGAAGTTGGCGAGTTGGAGCGCGGTGCATGTGTAGTCGGACAGGTTCTGGCGTTCCTCGTCGCGGTATCCGCACACATACAGTACCAGGTGGCCGACCGGGTTCGCGGAGTGTCGGCAGTAGTAGTCCAGATCGTTGTAGGTGGGATAGCGAGTGACAGTCTGGTCCATTCGGTTGGCCTCTATCAGCCGCAGGAACGGCTCTTTGGGGATGTCGAAGGTCCGAATGGTATTTTGCAGCGCTACCATGTAAGGGTGTGTCGGAGCGCTTGAGAAGCACGCTTCGGTTTCCTGTTGCCAGTATTCGAGTGCGCGCAGTCTATCTCCCTCGAACTCATCTCCAAGGTCGTCGACGAATCGGCAAAATGCGTAGATGGCGTAGAAGTGCATTCGCTTACTGCGTGGTAGAAAGAACGATGCGACAGTGAAGTTCTCGTAGTGGGACTTGGCCAGGCGCGCGCATCGGTCGTAGGCTTCGTCCAAGCCGACGTGGATAGGCGCGCCGAACATCGGGGGGCTATCGAATCGGGAACCTGACATTTTCGCACCTTAGCACAGACGGATGGTAGCATCGGCGCATATAGGCGTCAATGTACCTGAACTCTGGATACCGACTACCGCTATCAGACTATTAACCTTTACAATCACCGAAAACACACTGCGACACAGGACAGAGAATATGCTCGATTATTACAACGTATTGGGTATGGTTGGCGACGAGGAGAGACAGGTCCAGGCGACGGCGCGACAGTTTCTCGAATCGGAGGCGGAGCCGGACATCGCGGACTATTGGGAGCGGGGTGAGTTCCCGAGACATCTGGCGCCCAGGCTCGGCGAAATGGGCTACTTCGGCGCGAACCTTCCTGTCGAGTACGGTGCGGCGGGCGTCAACAATATCTCATACGGCCTGATCATGTACGAATTGGAGCGCGTGGACTCAGGGCTGCGAAGTTTTGCCAGCGTGCAGGGCGCATTGGTAATGTATCCGATCTACTCCTACGGTTCGGAGGAACAGAAGCGAGAGTATCTCCCCAGTCTGGCGACCGGGGAGATGACAGGCTGCTTCGGTCTGACGGAACACGAAGGGGGATCAGACCCGGGAGCCATGCGAACAAGGGCCACGAAGGATGGCGAGAGCTACGTTCTGAACGGCGCGAAGATGTGGATTACGAACGGCAACATCGCCGACGTGGCACTGGTCTGGGCCGCCGACGATGATGGGGTCGTGAGAGGATTTCTGGTGCCGACCGACACCCCGGGGTTCACCGCAAACGCGATCAAGCACAAGATGAGTATGCGCGCTTCGGTCACCAGCGAACTCGTGATGGAGGACTGCCGTGTGCCTGCGAGCGCCGTGCTTCCCAACGTCGCGGGACTGCGCGGGCCGCTTTCGTGCCTGACTCAGGCGCGCTACGGGATAACATGGGGTGTGCTGGGCGCAATCGAGGCGGTTTACCAGGACGCCCTGGACTTCTCCCAGACGCGCGAGACTTTTGGCAAGCCCATCGCCTCCCGGCAGTTGGTTCAGGACAAGCTTGTGGACATGGTGTCGGATCACACGAGGGGCTTGCTGTTGTCGTGGCGGCTGGGGGTTCTGAAGGACCAGGGGAAGATGGGATTCACGCAGGTCTCGCTCGCCAAGCGGGAGAACGTCAGGACCGCGCTCAAGGCCGCTCGTTCGGCCCGTGAAATCCTGGGTGGGTCGGGGATAGTCCTGGAACATCCAGCCATCCGGCATATGCTCAATCTTGAGACGGTGGACACTTATGAAGGAACTCATGATGTCCACACGCTAATACTTGGACGCGACCTGACCGGGCATAATGCGCTGGTGTGAGAGTTTTCAGTTCTCTCAGTTATCGGTTTTCAGTCGTTGGAACTTATTGCGGTACTTCGGCGGTAGGGATAGCGTCCTCAGTCCGGTCCTCAGGCAATACGCCCTGCCCATCTGTATTGCGTCCAACTCTTGACTAGGACGGTCCCCGCCGCAGCCAATACTATCGCGGGGGCGGCTAGGTCGCCGAGAAGCCACCAGCCTGCCAGAGCGGTCGAGATGAAGTAGGCCACTCCCGTATAGGCGGCGTTCTTCGTCAGAAGCAGCGCGACGAGCGACACCGGAGCGGCTATCAGCGCGCCCATGGGGGTGATTCCGAACGACACTCCCATCGCGACAACCATGCCCGTGCCGCCTTGGAATCCCCAGAAGACCGGCAGGAAATGACCCAGCAGAACGCCCGCCGCGCCCAGGGTGCCCGCCCAAGTCGGCAGGTCCAGCAGCAGCGCGGGCAGCATTGCGACAATCCCTTTGGCGAGATCCAACGCCAACACGATAGCGGAGTAGCCAGTTCCCATTTCGCGGAACATATTGGCGACGCCCGGGTTGCCAGTGCCAGCCTCCCGGATAGGGAACCCGGCGGCTCGCGCCACTATGTCTCCGAAAGACACGGAACCCAACAGATAGGCCGCGCATCCCCAGAGGGCGTATAACCATAGATCGCTCACGCTGTCCTCCTAGTCATCCTCGCCCTCAATAGAGAGCGGGGTTTTGCGATTGTCGGATTTGATTCCCGACTAATGGCAACCATAAGGGATTGCCCCTGTCGAATAATACGCCTGCTTGGCATGGGAGTGGATGTATAAGCCGCTCAGTGTTTGATAATCGAATGACCCTGCATTCGGGAGAGGAGGCTCTCTGCGATTGTCTCAGAACTCGTTGCGGACTTCGGCGGAGGCGCCGGATCTGAGCGAGTCCCAACAGGCGAGCCCGGTGGATACGACTCGCGCGCCCTCTCTCGCGCCCACCCAGGGGGTCGCGCCGTTGAGGACACAGTCGGCCATGTGCTGGAGCATGACCATCATTTCGCCCCTATGGCCGCCGGCAGGCGGATACTCTATCGAGTAGGTGCGCTGGGGGAGCCACTCATCAGCGTCGAGGCGGATCTTGTTGTCGAGGATAGTGCCCTTGGTTCCGTACACCGACAGGCTGTTCATAGGTACGCTAGGCGTGTGTATGACACCGAGGAAGTTAGCGACTCTGCCTATCTTGCCGCTGGCGAACCTGACATTGATGACGAACGTGTCCTCCTGCGGATAGTCAGGCGAGACGCCGCTTCTGAGGCCGTAGCAGTGGACTTCGGATATGTCGCCCATGAACCAGCGCAGAAGGTCAATCGGGTGGCACGCGCCTCCCAGAATCAGGTCTTGGGGCATACTCACGCGCCAAGGGGTCTGTTCATAGACAGGACGCAAGTCGTGGACATAATGTGCCTCGGCCATGAACAGGTCGCCTATCGTCCCTGCGTCGCAGATGCGCTTGGC
>JAAXHY010000540.1 GCA_012270665.1 Dehalococcoidia bacterium | reverse complement strand
ACTATGTAGTGGAAGCCCGGCTTGCAAACCCGTCCGAAGTGTCCTCCAGCAAGAATCTCAAGTTGACCGTGAAGAGTGAGTTCATAATCTACCATGACGGGAAACACCAGAAGGACCGCACCGTGGGATACTCGATAGGCCGGATGCCGTCGGAGCCGGAAATACCGGACCCGGAACTTGAGCTCGGGGGAACGGTACCGGACGACCACCCCAGCAAGCTGATGCCGCGCGTGGTCAAAGATGGCATTAAAGTATGGAATGAGGTCGGCAGTTCCGAATGGCCTCACATCGAGTTCTGCACTGATCCGTGCAGCGACAACAGCGACGGCCACATCATTGAGATCAAAGCCGGACTGGCGAACGAGTGTGGGCGCGCGCGCGCCTGTTTCGACGGCTATTTCACAGTCACGCCCGACGGCCACAAACACCTGGTTTACGGGAATGTCTGGCTGGAACAGCCCGCCACTTTAGAAGACGATGAGGGGATGGTGGAAAAATATCTTGTTTGGACGGAAGACCCCGACAAACACGATAAGGAAACTCCCGGCTTCATGGAATCCAGACCCGAATTTTGGTGGTTACTGCTGCCAACGGTACTGCATGAACTTGGTCACACCCTCGGAATGACTGATCTGTATAAGGCTCCGTTGCCGAACAGATATGACGGCTACGTGATGGCCGATCCTGGAAAATCTGAGACCATACCGCTGGGGGACAAAAATTACTTGAAGCAGATATACCGGCAGTACCCGGACTAGACATTTGTGAAGGAGTTCCCAATGATCCGAACGCTGTTGTCGTCAATCGTCGTTCTGCTGCTGGTTGGCTGCGCGTTCGGCTCCGGTGTCGCGCAGGAGCCGACTCCATCACTGACCGCCCAGGTATCATCCACCGGTCCGACTCCTTCGCCAACCGCCCAAGTCGCTGCCATCATACCGACTCCCTCACTGACCGCTCAGGTTGCAACCACGACGCCGACTACTCTGCCAACCATCGTGGTCCCAGCCACCGGGCCGACTCCTTCTCCGACCGTCCAGGTCGCAACCACCGGGCCGACTCCTTCGCCGACCGCACAGGTCACTGCTACCGTGTCGACGCTCTCACCGACCATCCAAGTATCAGCCACCGCGCCGACTCCCTCGCCAACTGTCCAGGTCGCAGCGACAGAGCCAACCCCCTCGCCGACCGCTCAGGCGAGCGAGACGGAGGTCGTTGAGAGATTCTTCTCGGCATCACACCCCATTCCCTACTATGGGCGACGCTCGATGGAAGAGAACATAGCGTGGTCGTCGTTCATCATCAGGGGAACCTTCGACTCGGTTCGAGCCGTGGGCGCGCGCTCTGAACGCTTAACCCCCAGGGGATACGAGTACATCGGCGGTCTGGAGTACACCTTCACGGTACATGAGTACCTGAAGGGAAGCGGTGGCCCTCAGCTGCGGGGTGTGGCCCTAGTGTGGTATGACGCGTTCGCGGATACCGCAGCCGCAGCCGCCGACCTGGCAAGACCGCATATCGACCGACGGGACACCCGCTGGGACGGACGACAGGCTATCGTGTTCATGCGGCAGCCGGATGATGATTATCTCGAGGATGGCTATCTGTTGATGGGCTCGACCGAATCCATAATGCTGGGAGGTAGGAACCCCGTGTGGCTGCCGGATGCGGCGGCGACTTCGACAGCCACTTCGACGGTCCCGGATGTGGCCTCCGGGACCTCCGGGGACGCAGAGCAGTATTTCCTGCTGGATGACCCCAATGCTGTCCAGACCTTCGGCGCCGGGGCAGTCGACGCGACGACCGCGTCGCAGAGTACGTCGGCCATCAGCCTGTCGGATCTCAAGTCGCGCGTGAACGCTATGGAGGCTAGGATAGCGGCCGGAGGGGGCTCTGACGCCTACAGGGAGTGCGTACACATGACCTACAGTATTAACCGAGAAATCAGAAACAGCGCCACCAAATACACACGTACCGACGGGGACATTCAGTCCGGTCTGCCCGCCGGGACCAGGATGGTGGTGTACACTGACGCCATCCGGATAAACCTATGGAATTACGGGACGACCACTCCCGTATGGGTGGAGGGCAATGTCTGGTACGAGGGCAGAGATGCGTCGCTGTTCGGCTACGAGTATCCGGGCTACGCGATTTCCAGGCGACCGCTGCCCGCGGGGGAGTACAGGGCATTCTGGATGTGGCGCAATGGAGTGATGGTGCCATGTCAAGGAGACCCGGAGGCCCGGAGAGGGCTATACGAGAATGTTGTTCACGTGTCCGCCCCAGCCGGAACCGTTCACGAGGCATTCTTCGACCC
>JAAXHY010000282.1 GCA_012270665.1 Dehalococcoidia bacterium | reverse complement strand
TCTACGGCCTGACCGAGACCTACGGCCCCCACACCATCTGCGCTGTCCAGTCGGACTGGCAGGACCTGACAACCGATGAGCGGGCGCGCCTGAAGGCCAGGCAGGGCGTGCCCTACGTGGTTGCCGGCGATTACCTCAGGGTGGTGGATGGGAACATGCAGGATGTTCCCTACGATGGAGCGACCATCGGTGAGGTGGTGATGAGGGGCAACAACGTGATGTCCGGCTACCTGGACGACTCCGAGTCCACCCAAGAGGCCTTTCGAGGCGGATGGTTCCACTCGGGAGACCTGGCGGTGCGTCATCCCGACGGCTACATCGAGCTCCAGGACCGGGCCAAGGACATCATCATATCAGGGGGCGAAAACATCTCCAGCCAGGAGGTGGAGAAGGTCATAATGGAGCATCCGGGCGTGCTGGAGGTGTGCGTGGTGGGTGTGCCTGACGACCGCTGGGGAGAGGTGCCGAAGGCGTTCGTCGTGCCCAGGCAGGGCGCGGAGGTCGGCGCGGAAGAGGTTATCGAGTTCACCCGCGAGAGAATAGCGCGCTTCAAGGCTCCCAAGTACGTCGAGTTCGGTGATCTTCCCAAGACCGCGACAGGCAAGATACAGAAGTACATCCTGCGCGATAAGGAGTGGGAAGGCCGAGAGATGCGGATCCAGGGTTCGAGGGGGTAATTCCAAGATGCCACAATGCAGGGTATGCGGCAAGGACGTGTCCGAAGCTCTGGACACGCCGGTTGGAAGAACCATCGCGGGAACGCCTGAGCTGGATCCCACGAGAGGAACCAAGAGGTACTGGGACGGCGTGTGGCACTACTTCGACAGCCTGTCTTGCCGCAGCCGCTTCGATTCGGCTCCCGCAAATTACACGACGGATGAATGAGCCTAGGCGGTATTCGATCCGTCCCATCACCATGTCCCTGTCCGCCGGACGGGACTCTCTTCGCGCCGCGCTGAGGATCCCATGCGCTTGGCTGCGAGTGAATGCGAATGATCACAAGTGGCTTGCCCTGATTACCACCGTCGCGCTGGCTGTCAGGGTCGCTTGGGTTCTCATATTTCAGACGCCGCCCGCATCAGACGCCGCCGCGTACGATGGATTAGCTTTACGTCTGGCGCAGGGTGAGGGGTATGTGACAGCGCACGGAACGCCAACCGCTTTTTGGCCCCCGGGATACCCGGCTCTTCTGGCCATTCTCTATACCATCTTCGGATATTCATGGCTGGCCGCCGGTCTTGCCAACGCATTTCTGGGCGCCGTGAGCGTGGCGCTGACCTACAGGCTGGCGCGCGAATTTCTTCGCGGCGGTCTGTCTCTGGCGGCGGCGGGAGTAGTCGCGCTGTTTCCGAGTCATATCATAGCCTTCACGTCGGTGATCCTCACCGAAAGCCTGCACACCACGCTGGTACTGGCGGCGCTGATAGCGACCTGTCATTTGGCGCGTCATCCGAATCGGAGGAACGCCGCGCTGCTCGGACTCGTCATAGGGATCGGCGTATATGCGCGTCCTATCCTACTGCTATTCCCCGTTGTCATTATGGCAACTATATGGGGGGAGGGGAGGCAACGTTAAAACGCAATGCCGGACTGGCCGGCATCGCCCTATTGGTATGTCTTTTGACAATAGCACCGTGGACGGTTCGGAATTTCCTTGTGATGGGAGAGCCAATACTTACCGCAACCAACGGAGGCACAAACTTCTGGATAGGAAACGGACATGGGGCGACCGGCGCATACCGCGCTATCCCGGAGAACACATTCTCCAGTTCATCGGAGATTGTCAGGCATCGCGAGGGTATCGAGTTGGGACTACGAAACATAGTCGAACATCCCGACGAGTGGATTTCGATTCTTCCCAAAAAGTTCTTCCTCATGTGGGCCAGCGACTGGTTCAACATCAACCACACCATCATGCCGGAGTCTTATCATGGAATCCTACCGATTCTCCAGGAGATAGCTCAGGGCTACTGGATGGGTATCGTGATAGCGGCGACCCTGGGTGTGGTCACCCGCCCCATCAAGAGGTACTGGTTGAGGTCTCCGGCGCTGATTCTGCCTCTGACGCTGTTGTACTGGGCGGCTTTCCACATGATGTTTTTCGGATCGCCTCGGTTTCATATGCAAGTTATCCCGCTGATAGCGATAGTCGCTGTTCACTCACTATCTGATGACCGAGATTGGAAAGCATGGCTGCCGTCCGGCCTTACAAGGAACTCAGATCCCTGAATTGAGGTAGCGAAACTCCGACCAGAAGCCTTAATATAGCTGTTGATTACGCACGCTTAGGAGATGCCCCGATGAACAACGGCGATGTTGCTTGGATTCTAGTATCTTCCGCCCTGGTATTGCTCATGACGCCGGGTCTTGCGCTGTTCTACGGCGGACTCGCGCGGAGCAAGAACGCGGCGAGCACCATAATGTACAGCTTCATGAGCATGGGTATCGTGGGCGTTGCCTGGGTACTCTGGGGGTATTCCCTCGCGTTCGGCCCGGACATAGGCAAGTTCATAGGCGACCTGAGCTACTTCGGGCTGAACGGCGTCAGCGCGTCGGAGCCCGGTCCGTACGCCGACAACATGCCCCACCAGGCGTTCATGATATTCCAGGGTATGTTCGCCATCATCACGCCCGCGCTGGTTACCGGGGCTTTCGCCGAGAGGATGAAATTCTCGTCCTACATGGTCTTCATAGCGCTGTGGGTCACGATAGTCTATGCCCCGGTGGCGCACTGGGTGTGGGGTGGAGGCTGGCTGGGCGAACTGGGCGCGCTGGACTTCGCGGGCGGAAACGTGGTTCACATCAACTCCGGCGTGGCCGCTCTCGCGGCGGCGGTGATATTCGGAAGACGGCTCGGCTTCGGCTCTGAGCCGATGGAGCCGCACAACGTGCCGATGGTGGTGCTTGGAGCGGGTCTGCTCTGGTTCGGTTGGTTCGGATTCAACGCGGGCTCGGCGCTGTCGGCGGACGGCAACGCGGTGAACGCATTCGTGGTGACCAACACCGCGGCGGCGGCTGGGGTTCTGGGCTGGACCGCAACCGCGTGGATTCTGGACGGCAGGCCGTCCGTTATCGGCGCCGCGTCGGGCGCGGTGGCAGGGCTCGTAGCGATAACCCCGGCCGCCGGATTCGTCGGCCCGATGCCCGCCATAGTGATAGGGTTGGTCGCGGGGGTGCTTTGCGACCTTGCCGCCAGGTTCCTGGTCAGGCTGAACCTGGACGACGCGCTTTCGGTGTGGGGGGTTCACGGGATCGGCGGAACGTGGGGAGCGCTGGCTACCGGGCTGTTCGTGGGTGTGGGCTTCGGAGGCATAGCGGCCTTCACCGACGCCTCGCGCGGCGAGCAGATCCTCAACCAGGTCATATCCATCGTCGCCACGTGGGGCTGGGCATTCGTGATGACTGCCGTCATACTCTGGGTGATAAAGATAACCATGGGCCTGAAAGTTTCGGACAATTCGGAAGCTGTCGGACTGGATATAACCGAACACGGCGAGACCGCGTACAGGTTGTAGTTCGATGTGGGGCCGCCTGTACGGGGTGGCTCCTGCGCATCAGACAGGAGGGGCATGTTATGAAGAAGATCGAGGCAATCATCCGACCCGAAATGTTGAATCAGGTCAAAGGCGCGCTGGTCGAAGCCGGATTCTCAGGTCTGACGACGACGCAGGTTACGGGGCGGGGCGCGCAGCGAGGCATAGTGCATACAGGGCGCAGCGGGCAGTCCGTCGTCATTGATATGCTGCCCAAATTGAAGCTGGAGATGGTCGTGAGCGA
>JAAXHY010000083.1 GCA_012270665.1 Dehalococcoidia bacterium | reverse complement strand
GCGTCGAGCAGCGCAGCTACTACTGGTTCCAGTCGATGTCTCACTGGAACAACCTGCAGGGCTGGCACATGAACTTCGGCGACAACGTGTACAACTTCGGCCGCTGGGAAGAGGTGTGGTGCAGGACCGGAAACTGCAACGACGGCAGCAGCGGCTAAGCAACCAGAAGAGCCTTTGAAAAGCCGAGCCTCACTGTGGACCTCAGATCCGGAGTGAGGCTCGGCTTAACAGCCAAGAGTACGCCAGACTATGGCGGGTTCCTGGCAAGTACCGGAGGGGCGAGTTCTGCGACACGCAGGCTCAAACTTCCGGTGTTCGCCAGGCAATCGTCATCCTTTGCGTCCAGGCCGCCCACTACCCAGCCTGGGGACAGAAACGCTTCGATACTGGAGGGCAGTGGTGAAATCGGTTAACTTGGGCAACGGGATAGTGTTCGCTTTCGGGGGAGCTGGAGCCGGATTTTTCATATCCGTCTTCATAGGGCTGGTGCTTTTGTTCGTGGACTACAGCGAACTTAGAGTGAGCCTGGTGAAGACTTCCAACTGGGCCATGCCTATCGTCGGGGCGGTGATAGGTGGAGTTTTCGGACTGCTGTCGAGAGAGGAGTCCCGCTTCTGAAACGCACCGGGCCGTTCCGTATCGGGTAGTACGCCTGCCCGGCGAATGGGGTGAAACCAAATGCAAGAGTACATCATAAGGCGTGTCCTGCTGGCGATTCCTACACTGATAGGCGCCGTGACGCTTGTATTCCTAGTGATGCGGATACTGCCCGGAGACATCGCCTCTCTCATGCTGGAGGGGAGCGGCGAGCTTGGCGTACAGGCTGACGAGGAACAGCTCAAAGAGTTGCGGGCGCAGTTGGGCGTCGATCAACCGCTGTATGTTCAGTACGTGACCTGGCTCTGGGACGCCATTCGCTTCGATTTCGGCGACGCTCTCTGGACCAACCGTCCGGTGTGGGAGGAGTTCCAGCTACGATACCCAATCAGTCTCAGCATCCTGATACTGGCGATGATTACTTCACTGGGTATCGCTCTGCCCGCGGGCATCATATCGGCAGTAAAGCAGGACACCTGGATCGACTACGGACTGCGGATCTTCACGCTCGCCGGTCTTTCCATACCTAGCTTCTTCGTTGCCATTTTGATCATTCTGTTCATGCTCCGATACTACGGTTGGACCTCTCCGCTGGAGTACGAGCCCATCTGGAAGGACCCATGGCTCAACTTCCAGCGCCTCATATTCCCGTCGCTGGCCATCGGTTACAGGCTGTCGGCCATCGGCGCGAGAATCACTCGCTCCAGTATGCTGGAGGTGATGCGGGAGGACTACGTGCGCACCGCGCGGGCCAAAGGCCTGCGCGAGCAGATGGTCATCTGGAGGCACGCGCTCAAGAACGCGATTCTGCCGGTGCTCACGCTCATCGGAATCGAGCTTCTGGTGCTCTTCTCGGGTGTGGTCATAGTGGAAACTCTGTTCATCATTCCGGGCGTGGGCAAGCTGTTGGTCGATTCCATATTCCGGCGCGACTACATAATAGTGCAGGCGCTGGTGTTCGTCTTCGCCATCTTCGTGCTGCTGGTCAACCTGGCGGTTGACCTTTCGTATGCATTCTTCGACCCCAGAATAAGGCTGGGTTAGTCTACGCTTAGGTGATCTGATGTCAACAGAGAACATAGCCAACCAGGAGTTGGCACGTGACCTGTTCGCGGGAAGGAAGAGGCGCTCAAGGCTGAGTATGCTGGTAGACTTCGCACGTCGTAAGCCGCTGGGAGCGGCGGGTGGCCTGATTCTGCTGCTGTTCGTGTGCGTCGCCATCTTCGCGCCTGCCATAGACCGGTACGATCCTCTGGAGACGGATCCTTTCAACGCGCTTCAAGGTCCGAGCTGGGAACACTACCTAGGCACGGACAATTTCGGGCGGGATATGTACTCGCGGATAGTAAACGGAGCTATCCTGTCGATGTACGTGGGAGTCACCGCGACCGCGTTGGGAGCCATCGTGGGGTCGATACTCGGACTGTCCAGCGCCTTCTTCCGTGGCTGGGTGGACCTGCTGCTCCAGAGATGGCTGGACGTGATGTTCATCTTTCCGGGTCTCATCCTGGCGCTGACGATTGTCACGGTGCTCCAGGGCAGCACCTTACTCTACACGTTTGGGTTCGGCTCTTTCTACTGGGGCAACCTGAACGTGATCGTCTTCGCGATAGCCATCCCGATAGTGCCGGGCACCGCGCGGGTTATCAGGTCGGTGGCTCTGGCTGTGATGTCGACGCAGTACATGGATGCGTCCATTGCGGTGGGGGCGCGACCTATGCGCCGCATATTCAGGCACCTGATGCCGAACTGCGCGGCGCTGTTCATTGTCTATTCGACGGCGCAGATAGGCAGCGTCATCCTTACGGAGTCGTCGCTGACCTTCCTGGGCATTGGCGTGGCCCCCGAAATCGCCTCCTGGGGCCGGATGCTGTCAGTGGAGGGGATGCGCTACTTCGAGG
>JAAXHY010000056.1 GCA_012270665.1 Dehalococcoidia bacterium | reverse complement strand
TCCGACTCGTCCAGGCAGGCCCACAGTCCGACGGTCCCACATTCCGAGTCCGTGCCGGAAGGCGAGAGGACGGGCTTGATGGAAGCGTCGGACGTTGGAGAGAAGTACGCGGTCTTCAACGGAACCGTCAGCGAGACCGGAACGCCGTCGCAGGCTGCGTCGCTGGTCGCGCCGGACAGACCCTCTCCGCTCTCGCTGATCCGCAGCATCAACTTGTCTCCCGACGCCCATGGCTTCTCGCACACTCCCCAGACCATCGCCTGACCGCCGTCGTGGGTGGTCGTGGCTGTGGCGTCGTCGAAGTCCAGCGTCAGGCCGACCGAGCCGTCCAGTTCGATGAACTCGATGTGATGTCCTGCGAGTGGAGTGGTCGAGGAGAACTCCATCCACGCCCTGTTCGCGTCCCACCCGACGCGCCGTATCGTCGTTGTGGCTCCGCCTGCGCTGAAGTCTGCGGGTTGGAGCGCGCCTCGGTAGTCGTCGGCTACCACCGCTGATCCCTCAGACACAGGGTCGAAGAACGCCTCGTGAAGCGTTCCTTCGGGCGCGGTTACATAAACCGTGTGGGTGCTCGTACGCTCTTCGGGATAGTAGTCGCAGGGTATCTCCGTAGGCCACTGGTGGTGGCTATTGTATCTGTATGTCCCCCCCGGTACCGGGCGGGTGGTGAGTATCTGGCTGTCCCCCTGGGACTTTCTCGCGTCCATGTTGAACATTCCCACGATGAACAGATCACCGTCCGGACCTGTAGCCCACATTTTACGGTCCGCAGCGCCATCCGCTCCCCATATCCTTCCACTGTGTAGAATCGTATCTGCTGGAAGGCCTGAGTCCAAGCGCCACTCGAACTCAGGATTCGATATGCCGCGTCCGTACTCCGAATCGTACATACGGTTCATATGGTACATATCGCGCACGCACTCGTCATACCCCTCGATCCCCTCACCCTTCTTGAAGACCGCCTCAACCTCCGAGATTAGCGCGCGCAGTTCGCCCTTGGTTATGGAGGGAGTCTGGGGAAACGACGCCTGAGCTGCGCCGCCCATTCCCGCAGCGGACATCGCAGTCAACTCCTCCTCAGAAGGCGATTCTGTGAGAAATCGCATATCATCCGATGTACCCGACGAGACAGCGGACACAGCAGCCGCGGCGTCCGCGGACGGCAGCCACACCCTGGTGTACTTGTTGTCTATCGAATAGTACTTGCCATAGTCCGGGCCGCCCAGAATCCCCACGAACCGGTATCCTCCTGACGGATAGACAACCAACTCCTCCAACTCGGTGGCGGCTTCCGCCGTCCTCAGAAAGAGAAGCGCCTCGCGATCATCCCATCTGGTCGGGCGTTCTGCCTTCCACTCTTCGGCTCTGTCCTGAGCCTCCTTCTCGGTAGCGTACATCCAGTAGTCCCGTTCATCGGGAATGATCACGGTGATACTGCTGTCCCCACTGCCCTTCAGATACTCCACGACGCTGAATTTGGCCTCCAGAGCGGACGCGAAATCGGTGATGGTGTTGCTGCGCTCTCTGTTGGTCTTGGAGACATAATCGGTG
>JAAXHY010000257.1 GCA_012270665.1 Dehalococcoidia bacterium | reverse complement strand
GTATCACCGCCGCGACTCCGCTGAGTGTCAGCGTAACCGGAAGTATCTTGAAAAGCGCCAAAACTAGCGTCGCGTAGATTATCAGCGCAACGGACGCCACAAGCCCCGGCAGCCGGTAGTACATCGTCATGAAGAGAAGCACCAGGCTCAGGCCGACGACGCCCGCCACGACGCTCTTCGCCAGTGAGTCCGCGCCCAATATCGCGTCAACGTCCCGCTCCTGGATCAACTCGATTGGCACCGGCAGGCGTCCCGCCTCCAACTGGAGAGCGATGTCGCGCACCCTCTCCACGGTGAAGTCCCTGCCCTGTATGATAGCTGTT
This sequence comes from Dehalococcoidia bacterium, assembly GCA_012270665.1. Next base: position 1,608 of record JAAXHY010000257.1, on the reverse strand, counting down.
CCCGCGGTTATTGCAGTCTGAACAGTAGGAGAGATCAGTTCCTGGTCGTCGAGGAAGATTGCAATCTGATCCTCGGTGCCTCCGGATTGTTGCTTTTGCACGATGTCCAGGGTGAGTTCACCGAAAATACGGGTTCCTTCGCTGTCGAACTCCAGATTGACGATAGGTCTGCCGGACTGAGTGTGCTGGCCGGGAAAGGCGCGCGAAAGGTTGTCCCCCGTCAGGCCAATGGGTTCGTCAACCGTGCCGGTTATTTCAGTGAAGTATAATTGGGCGCTGTTTCCCACTCTCTCCCTTACCACTTCCAATGCGGGCTGTTCACCCGTGGCCTCTTCTGCGGGAACGATGAACGCGTAAGTCGTCGTGTCCAGTCGTCGTGTCGAGGCCGCGCTTGCTGTAAAGCGCTGCGACATGTTCCCTTCGACTGAGATACCGAGAGTATTCGGAAGTCTGCTCGGAGGGCGAGGAGCGTCGGGCTGTTCTTGCAATGCCAGCAGAAGTTCCTGCCGATACATGAACATCGTCTCGTTCATCCCCACATAAACCGGCAGGAATTTTGATGCGCCTTGCTCGGTGAACTCCACGATCAACGCAACAACTGGCGTGCCTTGCTCCGATTGAGCGTCCTGGATTGTAGACGTTGCTGACGGGGCCGTTGGCTCCCCCGATTCGTCAGGGAGAATGTCCACATTCACATCAGATATGTCCACCTGGGTGATTTCCGTCAGGTCGCGCGACACGTTGAACGTGCGCCGCTTGAATTCCAGCCGCGCCGTCTCCCCAATGATCCTCTTGGCGCGTTCCGGGTCGTCCAGGCCCGGCATCTGAACCAAAAGTCTGTCCGTGCCGAGAATCTGGATTATTGGCTCGCCGAGACCGGAACTGTTCACGCGCCGCTCGATGTTGAGTTTCAGCGCGTCCATCTGGTCCTGGGTAACTTCTACACGAGCGCCCGTATTCGGATCCACCAGGTTTGTCTGATAGACAAGGTGGCTTCCACCCTGAAGGTCCAGGCCCAGGCTCAGCCCAAGCAGGGTGTTCTCCGAACCTCTCTGGAAACCGCCGATGGAGAAAGTCTGGAAGCCGAGGATGAGCCCGGCCGCAATGACCACGACGGCGATGATGATTACAGTGCGCCCGTACCTACCCACCTACCGCTCCTGTCTCGATGCTTGCTCTGGCCAATTTCAATGCCTCTTCTCTGGTTCTTATCCGGCCTCGCGCCTCCGCCTCGGCGACGGATTTCAGAAGTCGTCCAACAAGCGGGCTAGGTTCGATCTGGAGTTCGTTCATAATATCGTGGCCGGTTAATAATCCCTTACGAGATGACACAACGGCTTGGTTCTGAGGACCCACCGCAAGGATATGATCTATGACTCTCACCTGGTTACGCATTTCCGCGGGAGTGATTAGCGGGCCACGCGCCGCAAGAAAGTCTGCCATGTTCAGGTACAGCGTGTCTAGTGCAACATCTCCCAGGTCGCGATAATACCTGTGAATGGCGCGGTTGGTGGGAAGCTCCCCCTTGTTGCCCATTTCGCGCGGTCTGAGGTGGTGGCGAACCATGCTCCTGACCATGCCGATGCCTCTGCGCCCGACACGCAGACG
>JAAXHY010000395.1 GCA_012270665.1 Dehalococcoidia bacterium | reverse complement strand
CCTCTCCCGTCAAGGGAGAGGAGGCCAGAGGGGATCACCTTTGGAACACCCTCTTGGAAGGACGAGTCGGTTGGGAAGTCTTAGTGTAGAAATTGAAATTGGCGGACAGGAAAGGGAGAGTTGGGCGACGGTGGGCGCTTTGGTGGACACGGAGGCGTCCATAACGTCTGCTCCCGCGTCGGTGCTCAGAGAGTTAGGCGTTGAACCTGCCGCAAAACAGCTTTTCCAGTTTGCTCAAGGTGAAACCAGACTGATGGATATCGGTTACGCAAGGGTGCGATTCGAGGGGCGGGAGATTATCACTCAGGTGCTCTTCAATGACGAAGGAACACAGCCACTGTTGGGAGCATTGGCGCTCGAAGGGGCGTATATGGGCATCGATCCAATTGGGAAGCGGCTGGTCCCCGTTCCGGGCCTGATGATGTGAGATCGAAACTGACTATGACGTCGAGACTCAGTACATACGACCTTTATGCCGAACAGTATGGCCGTCTTCCTGTGACGGGGCCGAAGTGGCTAAGCGCTCTCCGGCGAAGGGGGATGGACAGCTTCTCGATGCTTGGGTTCCCGACTTCGCGGAAGGACAACGAGAAGTGGAAGTACACGAACCTAGGGCCACTGGCGAATTCGACGTTTGGCTATGCAGACCGGCCAGGAGTGGTCGATGAAGGACTGCTAACAGCCTTAGCTCCCAGTTTCGAGGACTGCGTGCAACTGGTCTTTGTAGATGGGCAATTCTCGCCGGATCATTCAAAAAATGAAATCGCCGAGAATGGTGTGGCCGTAAGCAGGCTTGGCGATTCGGCCAGTCTAGGTCAGAACGGTGTAAGCGAGATTCTTGGCTCTCTGGCGGTTGTTGAGTCTGACGGATTTACAGCGTTGAACACGGCGTTCGCAACGGACGGGGCGATAGTGAAGGTCTCGGCCGATGGCAGCGCACCGACGGTCCATCTTGTGTACGTGACGACTGAGCATGATGAGGCGATTGCCACGCATCCGAGAACTCTGGTTATCGCGGGAGAGGGGAGTGAGTGCAGGGTCGTGGAGAGCTATGTGGGGGTTGGGGAGTCGACGTATTTTACGAACTCGGTGAGCGAGGTCATCTTGGAGCCGGGAGCGCAGGTTGAGCACTACCGGCTGATGATGGACTCTCCCGGCGCGTTCCATATTGGCAGCACGCCGGTACGGCTGGGCGAAGACAGCGCATTCAACTCGCTGTCGTTTGCCAGAGGGGGACGAGTCGCGCGGAACGGGCTGCACGTGATGCTCGACGCGCCGGGCAGTTCGTGCGTCGTAGGTGGGCTGTACTTCACCTATGGGACGCAGCATATCGACAACCACATCGTTATAGACCATCTCAAGCCTCATACGGTCAGCGATCTGTATTTCAAGGGTATCTTGGACGACCGATCGAGGGCGGTGTTCAGCGGCGGGGTCATCGTCCATCCGAACGCGCAGAAGAGCGAGGCGTACCAGAAGGACCAGAACCTCCTGCTTTCGGAGGGAGCGCGGATCAACACCAAGCCAATGCTGGAGATTTATGCCGACGACATCCAGGCGACGCACGGGGCGACGGCGGGCGCTGTAGCGGAGGAGGCGATCTTCTACATGCGGAGCCGGGGAATAGATGAGAAGACGGCGCGCGATCTGCTCGTGCATGGGTTCGCCAAGGAGATCATCGACCGCGTTTCCCTCGAACCGCTGCGAGAGTACCTCGACGGTCTGTTTGCCGACGGCCTGCCGGGAACGAGGTCCAATCACTCGGAAGGCAACAAGAGCCGTGGATGAACTGGAAGAGCTATACCAAGAGATCGTGCTGGAGCACAACCGGAAACCGCGCAACTTCCGGAAGATGGAGGCTCCGACTTGCACGTCGCACGGGTTCAACCCGTTTTGCGGTGACACGATCACGCTCTATATGACGCTGGATGATGATGTGGTAACTGACGTTTCGTTCGAGGCGGCGGGATGCGCAATTTCCAAGGCGTCTGCGTCGCTGATGACGCAGGCCGTCAAGGGGCGGACTGTGGACGAGGCGCAGGAAACGTTCGGGAAGTTCCACGACCTAGTGACGAACGGCACCAACGGTGAGGTGGGCGACGAGGACTTGGGCGACCTTGTAGTGCTCGCGGGTGTGAGGTCGTTCCCGACGAGGATCAAGTGCGCGACGCTGTCATGGCACGCGCTTCGGGGAGCATTGGAAGGCGAGGAGACGGTTTCGACGGAATAGGAGGCCGATACAATGCACGTTCCGGTACAGGTGGACTACGGTGTTCGGGCGCTGGTGGACTTAGCGCAGCATTCAGACGAGACGGTCGTGCGCGCCTCCGAGATCGCGAGACGGCAGGGGATACCCGAGCAGTACCTCGCGCGTGTGCTCCATTCGCTTCAAAGGCACGGTCTTACGAAGGCGCAGCGCGGGCCTTTGGGCGGGCACTCTCTCGCAAGACATCCTTCCGAAATCACGATGGGAGCCGTCATGTCCTATCTGGGCGGTCCGGTCGCGCTGGTGGCGTGTCTTGACGACGCTGGGAACTGTGAACAGTCGTCGTGCTGCGGGCAGCAGTCGGTGTGGCGGGAAGCCGAAGAGGCTATGTGGAAGGTGCTTAATACCACTACAATCGCGGATGTGGTTGAACGGATACCGGCTCCGCCACGGGAAAAGGTGCCAGCGTAGGCGCGTCTCCAGTCCTCAAGAGGGTACACACGATATGGAAGCAATGATCTCGAAGACGGCGAAAGCCCTGGACATTCAGGCGCTGCGAGCGGACTTTCCTATTC
>JAAXHY010000323.1 GCA_012270665.1 Dehalococcoidia bacterium | reverse complement strand
GTGCTGATTATCTTCGCCATACTCATGACAGGCGAAGTGGAGCGCGGAAGCGCGGCCCACTCGATGAGAATCCCCGTGGGTATCCTGGCTGCTCTGTTTGGAGCGGCGGCGATTTTCGTCGCGCTGGATACCAATTGGCTCATCCTTGATACGGTCGTCAATGAAGGAAGGCTAAGCACGGCAACTACGAATGAAATCAAGAACGTGTTCTCCAATACGATCCCCTGGATAGGCAGGCTGCTGGTCCAGGACTTTGTACTCGCTTTCGAGGTGGCGTCGGTCGTACTTCTAGCAGCTATCATTGGCGCTCTGGCGCTGATCCGTGAAAGGTGAAGCGTTGAGCCTAGATAACTTCCTGATAGTTTCCGCGATCCTGTTCTCCATTGGACTTTACGGCGCGCTGTCCAAACGTAACGCGATTGCCGTGCTGATGTCCGTCGAGCTTATGTTCAACGCGGTGAATCTCGCGGCTGTCGCTTTCTCGCGCTACTCGGTTCCCCCCGCTCTGGCGAATACGGGCTCTAGGGCGCCGGACATCGCCCAGTCTCTTCTAACTGGACAGATATTCGCCATATTCATAATCACGATAGCTGCGGCGGAGGTCGCTCTTGGACTCGCTATCGTTATCGCGATCTACAGAAGCCGTTCGACCATCTTCGTAACGGACGCGGCCCAGATGAAGAAGTAGAGGTACTTTCTTATGTGGGTTGAATACAGAACCGCGCCTAATCTTATGATGGCTGAAATGTGGAAGGACGTCTTGGAAGGCGACGGGCTTCCAACTAAGATACTTCCGGTTGGCGACATTATAGAGTGGGGCGAACGAGTGTCGTTCAAGATATACGTCCCCAAGGGTCGGGAACACGTGGCCGACGAGATTTTGAGGAAGTTGTAGATGGTATCCGAATCGCTGGTATGGCTAACTCTGTTCGCGCCACTGGCGTCGTTTCTGATAATTGGCTTCATCATCTGGCCCGCGTCCCGTATCCGAACATACGGCGGATTCCTGTCACCTCATGCCCTTGAGATAAGCGGCGAGTCCGACGACTCGGCCCATTCAGCCCACCCCAGGGACTTCCTCGCTTCCTCAGCGGGACTGCTGACCATCATCGCGGTCGGCGCCAGTTTCGTCATATCTCTGATGGCGCTGTCCGGCACGATAACCGGGCACGGCAAGATAGACTTCGAGTCTCACCGCTGGCTTGAAGTCGGCGCGTTTGAACTGAACGTCGGCATCCTGATGGACCCGCTCAC
>JAAXHY010000321.1 GCA_012270665.1 Dehalococcoidia bacterium | reverse complement strand
TTCATGCAGCAAGGTGACATCATCGTCGTCCGACTCGACGCGGGTCCGCGTCTCGCTCGCTTCATCGAAACGAAGTCCAACAGGGTGCGCGTCTCCATAGGCCGAAACCGCGAGGCGCGTCTCCCGATTTCGCGCGTGATTCATGAAACCGGCCTCACCGCTGAGCGCTACGAGACCGTGGAAGAGTTGAGCCACGAGGCGAATGCGATTGCGGAGAGCGTTGACCTGGAAGAGGTCTGGGACGTGGTGTGCGATGATGGCGACGCGCTGACGCTTACGGACATAGCCGAGCTATACTGGGCGGACGAGCCATCACCCAAACAGTCCATCGGCCTGCTGTTTCACCTGCTCGCCGACGATATAAGATTCGTCAGGGACGGCAGCCACTACCTGCCCCGTGACCGTGAAACAGTGGCGCAAACCCTCGAACGGCTCCAGCGCCAGGCTGAACGCGCCGCTGACTCGGAAGTGTTGGTCGCCGCCTTCAAGTCTGGCGAACTTCCCGCCGAACTCACCGATTACCAGTCCGATACGCTAGACCAGGTAAGGGGCTTCGTCCTTCACGGCGACGACTACAATCGCGCCAATCCGGCGAAACGCTTTCTGGACGAGGCGGGCGTCAGGGGCCGCGATCTCCAGAGGCAGGCGTTCGAGAAACTGGTCTCCCTCGGACTGATGCGCGAGGACGAGCATCTCGCGTTGGAACGGGAAGACATCCCACTCGACTTCCCGACAGACGCGCTTGCGGAAGCAGACGCGCCCGACTTGGACACTCTAGCCTCTGACCTGGACCGTACCGACCTGACCGACCTGACCGTCTTTTCGATTGACGACCGCGACACGAGAGACAGAGACGATGCCCTCTCGGTTGAAGTACTCGAAGACGGAAACGCATATCGCATAGGAATACATATTACAGATGCCGGAGCGCTCATTCCGCGCGGGTCGGCGCTGGATGTGGAAGCCGACCGCCGGATGTCGTCGCTGTACCTTCCCGAACAGACCATAAGCATGCTGCCGCGTCGGATTTCCACCGACCAGGGAAGCATCAACCCGGGTGAAGAGCGAGCGGCTATCAGCCTGGTCGCGGAATTGCGGGAAGACGGGCAAGTATCGGAATGGAGAGTGGTACGCTCGGTTATCAGGAGCGGCCATGCGCTGTCGTACACCGAGGCGGACGGGATAATCGGAGATTCGAGTCGCCCGCTCCATACCGAACTCTTCGCTCTGCATAAGCTCTCCGAAAAGCTCCGCGGCCGTAGAGAGACCAGGGGAGCGCTAAACTTGGACCGCGATGAACTTTTGGTCAAGGTGGACCAAGAGGGAGAAATCGCCGTTGCCGTCATTCCAAGAAACGTTCCCTCCCGCAGCCTCGTCCAGGAATACATGGTCCTGTGCAATTCGCTGCTGGCCCAGTACTGCTCTGAAGCCGAACTTCCCGCGCCATTCAGAACACAGGCGATTCCCGACGTATCGGACATAGAAACTCAGTTCCCACCGGGTCCGCTGCGTACATACCTGATGATGCGCAGGCTAACACCGGCGGTAGTGACTACGAAACCCGGCGCGCATGGAGGACTTGGAGTAGAATCATACACCCAGGCGACCTCGCCGCTTCGACGCTATCCCGACCTGATGGTGCAGCGCCAGATTTCGCATCACCTACGAACAGGGGAGACGCTATACGACAGCGAATCGGTAACTTCCATCGCCCACCGAGCGGATACACAGATTCGGCAGATGTCCAGGATCGAGAATCAGCGCAGGCAGTACTTCTTCCTCAAGTGGCTGGACGCGCGTCGTCAAGAGGCCGAGGAAGGTGGCAATTCATACGCAGTGGAAGGGATAGTTCTGGAGAATCCTGCAAACCGAGCCGCGACTGTGGAACTCGTGGATTGGCCTTTCAGAGCTAGAGCCGCCCTTCCAAATTCGACCTCCCCAGGTGATGAAATCCGGCTGCATCTTCACGGCGTTGACCTGTGGAGGCGGACTGCGCAGTTCACGCTGGCCGTTGGACAATCCTGAGGATTATGACTATAATAAATGGGATCGGCTCGATATGCAGTGTCGTGTCCTCAGAGTTGCCGAGGTGGTGGAATTGGTAGACACGCAGCGTTGAGGGCGCTGTGGCCGCTTTGGCTGTGGGAGTTCGAGTCTCCCCCTCGGCACCAAGTTCGGCCCTGCTGCAAAGTACGAGCGATACTAATGAGGCGACGTAGCCAAGCGGTCTAAGGCGGGGGTCTGCAAAACCCCTATTCGGCGGTTCGAATCCGCCCGTCGCCTCCAAACAGGACAACAAAAACGGCCTCCGCACTGCGCTTGGAGGCCGCTTTCATGCAAGAAAACTTCCTTTTGCCACACGCCGAAGCTCTCCACCGCTCAGATTCAAGAACCGCAAGACAAATCTGTGGCTAGCAAGTCCGACGCTGCCGGAGAGCGCAATCCTGTTTCGGCAGACCCACGCCGTCCCGCGGGACTCTTTCCAAGCGCATTCTCCATATTCATATCGCTGCTCTGGGGCGGCCTGCCGGTGAGTATCAAGGCGTCCCTCAAGTACGGCGAGCCACTTCAGATAGGCTGGATGCGGTTCGCGCTTGGCGGCCTGGTAACGCTGATCTACATGATCGCGCGCAGAGAATCCTTCAAACTGGAGGCGTCCGAGGTCAAACCCGTCCTGATAGTGAGCCTGCTGTTCTGTGTCCAGCTCGTGTTCATGAACGTAGGCCAGGACCTGACCACAGCAGGACACGCCACCGCCGTAGGCGCGACGATGCCGATTTGGGCCGCTACCATCGCCCAGTTGCTCATACCTTCCGAAAGGCTGAATCGCTGGCAGGTCCTCGCCATAGCGCTGTCTTACGCAGGCGTGCTGGCGGTCGTCTTGGGAGACGATGCAGGCGCCACGGAGGGCGTAACGCTGATGGGAGACCTGCTCAGTCTCATATCGGCAATCTTGCTTGGACTCAGGATCGTGCTCATATCCAACTTCGCGCAGAATGTATCCGAATCCAAGCTGATGATGGGACAGCAGGTCATCGGAACGGCTCTGTTCCTTGGGGCAAGCTACGCGCTCGAAAGCCCGGTGTACACTATGGAGCCGGAATTCTGGCTTGCGCTGGCGTACCAGGGTCTCGTGATAGCGGGCTTCGGGTTCTTGGCGAACGCCTGGCTGGTGAAGAGATACCTGCCTTCGACGATCACCTTCTTCTACTTCGTCCAGCCGGCGGCGGGGGTAGCCCTGGCATGGCTGATACTCGGGGAAGACCCCGGGCGTGGCCTGATCGCCGGCATGGCCCTGGTATGCGCCGGAGCGCTGGTTTACGGAGGCGAGGCGTACATCAAGGCCATGCGCTCAGCTCCACAGGCTTCTTAGGCCATACCTCAGATAACAAGTCCTCATCAGACCACCGACCTAAGCTATTCTCGCAGCAACTCGTGGAAGTGGTTCAGTGGTCCGTGGCCCTGGCCTACCGGGTAGCTCGCGCGCATGGCAGATGTCACGAAGTCTTTGGCCTCCTGGATGGCGCTAGGCACGTCTAGGCCCTTCGCCAGACCGGCGGCTATCGCCGACCCCAGCGTGCAGCCCGTGCCGTGCGTGTTCGTGGTGTCTATTCGCTCTGCCGTGAAGGTGGTGAAGTCGGAGCCGTCATATAGAATGTCGGTGGCCGGGCCTTCGATATGACCGCCCTTTACGACGACGTTCTGAGCGCCGAACCCTTCTACCAGCGTCTTCGCGGCGGCCTTGGCGTCATCAACCGTATTGACTTCGATCCCGGTGAGGATTCTGGCTTCGCGGGTGTTGGGAGTGAGTACGGTCGCCCTGCGGGTGAGAACGTCGCGCATGGCATCCACGGCGTCTTCCCTGAGCAGAGGCGCGCCGGTCGAGGCCACCATTACGGGGTCAATGACCGCGACGTTCAGGTTGTGGAAATCCAGTCTCTCGGCGACAGCTTCGATTATCTCGGTGCTGGACAGCATCCCCGTCTTTACGGCGTCGGTTCCGATGTCCGAGACGATGGCATCTATCTGCGCCTGTATCAGTGGAATTGGTGTCTCCAGGACGTCGGTCACGCCAAGCGTGTTCTGGGCTGTGATCGTCGTGACGGCGCAGGTCCCGAATACGCCCATAGCGCCAAATGTCTTCAGGTCGGCCTGGATTCCGGCTCCGCCGCCTGAGTCTGAGCCTGCTATGGTCATTACGCGGGCGACGCGGCGTTC
>JAAXHY010000549.1 GCA_012270665.1 Dehalococcoidia bacterium | reverse complement strand
TCTGCACGGCCTCGAAGTCGCCGGGCGAACTCGCGGCAAAGCCCGCCTCGATGATGTCAACGCCGAGCCTGTCCAGCTGCTTGGATATCTCCAACTTCTCGGGGGTCGTCAGACCGATGCCCGCGGACTGTTCGCCGTCTCGCAGGGTGGTATCGAAAATCATTACTTTTTCTTCTGGCATTTTTGGTCCTCTTTGTCTGAGCTCTATCTGGCTTGAATGTCTATCTGTCCAGGAAACTCTAAAGGACAGCGCAGTCCGCCGGACCCAGCGTTGCCAGAACTCGGTCTCTATGGCGGACTACGGGGGATACCTCCGCGGTCTTCATGTTGTTTTCTCCTGGTGTCAAACTAACCGTTCAGAATAAAGTTCATAATCAGTCCCGCCAGCGTTGGAGCAAATAGGCCGATCACTACACCCAGGGTCCAGAAGAAACGCGAACGTGAACTTTTACGTACGTCTCGTATCTCTTCCCTGATGTCGCTATTTTGTCTCAGAAGTAGCTCAAGGGTGGCTTCGATCCTTGCGAGTCGTTCGCCTTCGGGGACTTCCTGGGTTGCAGTCGTCATTATCCAGTTCTCCCACGAGGAAGGACATCATTGGTCAATTCCCTGAATGAGGGAGCTTGACCAAGAACGACGATCATCTTTCGGACAAGGCTACTACCGCGCCTATGCCGCCGACAATCACGCCCAGGGCCATGCTCCATCCCCCTACTGATAGCACGAGCGAGGGTATCTCCATTCCAGATACCGCTATGAGCAGCATCACGACGAGAGGGATGCCGAACATTCCGCCGGCTATTGTCAAGATAGCGCTACTCATTACGAGCATTCCCTCCAGCGGTTGACGTTATATGCCGTAGTTCATGCGCCTCCAACAACATTTCGATGCGTTCTTCATTCAATTCTATGCGAGCCGAGTTCTCTAGATATTGACAACCAGTATCCCGAACAGCGCTCCTACGGCGGCTCCGATTAGAAGAATCAGAACATCTCTGCCGATAGTCTGTCTATTTATCATTTAGTTAGTCAGCGTCTTGGAGGAAGGACATCATGGAGCGAAGTTCCTTGCCGACCTTCTCTATCGGGTGACCGGCGTTTTCTTCGCGGAGGCGGTTGAAGCGCGGGCGACCCTCGTCGTTCTCGGCGATCCACTCTCGGGCGAAACTGCCGTCCTGGATGTCGGCCAGGATCTTCTGCATGTTTTCCTTGACGCTCTCGTCAATGACGACCGGCCCGCGGGTGTAGTCGCCGTATTCAGCGGTGTCGCTGACGGAGTAGCGCATGTATTCGAGGCCGCCCTGGTAGAAGAGGTCAACTATGAGCTTGAGTTCGTGCATACACTCGAAGTAGGCGGATTCGGGCTGGTATCCGGCCTCGATGAGCGTCTCGAATGCGCTCTTGACGAGCTCGGCCACGCCGCCGCAGAGGACGGCCTGCTCGCCGAACAGGTCGGTCTCGGTCTC
>JAAXHY010000603.1 GCA_012270665.1 Dehalococcoidia bacterium | reverse complement strand
CACGAACTGAGCAAGTACGAGCGCAACGGCAACCGGGTTGACTTGGATATGCTTCTGGATATGGGTAAGCGCTTCCAGACCGAGACCGGGTGGCGCCCGTCCAACCCCGGTAAGAACAGCGGAGTTCCGGTCAAGAAGGCGGAACGGCCTGAGACGTCCGCCAAACGGACTCCACGCTCTACAATAGAAACAACCTGAGCAGCTAACCGGAACTCTCATGATTACCCCGTCCCTCGCCTTCTTCTACGTTGCAGCTACGCTTGTCGTGGCTGGCGGGCTGGGCGTGGCGTTCACGCGAAATATAGTCTATGCGGCGTTCGCGCTGCTGGCGTCGCTTCTGGGAGTAGCGGGGGTTTTTCTGCTGATGTTCGCGGAGTTCCTCGCGCTGGTCCAGGCGCTCATCTATGGCGGCGCGGTCGTGATTGTGGTGCTGTTCTCGCTGATGCTAACGAGAATCCAGGACTTCGAGAACCTCACCGACCATCGCCAATGGCCCCTGGCGGCGGTTATATCTATCGGCGTATTCGTACTGCTTACCGCGTCTATCGTCACAACGAGCGTAAGGACGGTCGAGAGGAAGAGCGTCGGATTTTCGGCGTTGGGCGAAAGCCTCTTCACCGACTGGGCAGTGCCCTTCGAAGTGGCGTCCCTGGTGCTGCTGGTCGCGCTGATAGGTTCGATAGTCTTGGTGCGATCCGTTGGAGGCCGTGATTGATAGAACTGGCGCACCTCCAGATACTCGCCGCCGCGCTGTTTTCCATCGGGCTGTACGGTGTCTTGGCGCGACGCAGCGCAGTGCTGATTCTCATGTCCATAGAACTGATGCTGAACGCGGTCAATATCAACCTGATAGGCTTCGCCGCCTTCGTTGACTTCGGAGAGGCGCAGAGGGCGCTGGGGCAGGTTCTCATCATATTCGTCATTACGATAGCCGCCGCCGAACTCGCGCTCGCCATAGCCATCATACTCAGGCTTTATCGCAATAGAAGCTCGGTAAACGTTGACCAGATTGATAGTCTGAAGTGGTAGCCGGAGCGTCTCAGCGCAAGCGAGAGAGACCGACTCTCTGCCAAGCGCTGCGCCAGCAGATCAGGCGGCGCTCGCGCTATAAGTTTAGACCGGTCCGAAAATGACTCCAATGACCGAACAGATAGGGACAAACTGGGCATGGGCGATACCCGCGCTGAGCGCGGTCGCTTTCTTCGTCATCTTGCCGTTCAGACGATATTTGCCATTGCAGGGCGCGTTCGTGTCCATCCTGGCTATCTTTCTTGGATTCGCGCTGTTCTGGTTTGCGCTGGGTGGTCTCTTGAGCGGTGGGGCCACGTCCTACGGCGTTGATTGGCTCAGAATTGGCGATACGGCAATCACATGGGGCGTCGCGGTTGACGAGATTTCGGCGACGATGCTGGGTCTTGTAACGTTCGTCGCGCTGCTGGTGCAGGTCTATTCGCTCGGATATATGAAGCACGACGGGCATTACGATCCCGGCCTTGGCCGCTACTACGCCTTCCACTCTCTATTCGTCGCAGCGATGCTGGCCCTCGTACTGGCGGATAACCTGCTCTTCCTGTACATCGCGTGGGAATTGGTAGGACTGGGCTCGTACCTGCTGATAGGGTTCTGGTACGAGCGGCGTTCGGCGGCGGAGGCAGCGAAGAAGGCTTTCGTAACCACTCGGATAGGCGACGTCGGACTGCTGATCGGAATCATCTTACTGTTCAGGGCGACTGGAACGTTCGATATTTCCACGATAATCCACATTGCCCAGAATGGCGGAATATCGGACGTGACTTTGACAGCCTCTACGCTGCTGATCTTCATGGGCGCAATGGGGAAGTCGGCGCAGTTTCCATTCCACGTGTGGCTGCCGGACGCGATGGAGGGCC
>JAAXHY010000080.1 GCA_012270665.1 Dehalococcoidia bacterium | reverse complement strand
GGGAACGATGCACGCAGAGCACAGGTTCACCGCCGGGCCGATTATCACACCCTTGAGCACACCTCTGAAGCCACGCCCCGAGAAACGCTCCCTGATGTCCTCCGGGAATAGGAAAGCCTCTGTCAGGCCGGCCATGATGAATGCAAACGCCATCCCCATCCAGACAAGGTTCATGTAGGTTAGGGAGAAGTCCCACCACCTGGACAGCAGCGTCCTGTCGTCATCCTGGCTTATGCAGAATCCCTGGAAACACTCGGCCTCCGGGGAGGTCGCGATGGCCAGGTCAGCCGATACGGTGTCGAGCTTGGGTATTCGATTGAAGGCCAGAAAAAGGGCGAGAAGTACAACTGCCATGAGGATGCCCACGAGTCGCCGTTTCTTCAGGTCAGTGTCGAGCCTGAAGAACGACTTCATCCCCTCCAAATGCAGTGCGGAGCCTACCATCTGGTCCGCCTAACGGCGCCGAACTCAGTACGCGCGTTCTCGTAACTGACTCTGGTGCGGTGTGGCGACATCACTGCTTAGCCTTAACGCTGAGCAGCTCAACGTCCCGCATTATCACAGGGCCGGTGATGTACAGCGGTCCCCACCCTCCGGCGACCAGTATGCCGTCGAGGCTTTCGACATAAGTGGCAGTGTGGCTGACTCGCGGCCTCAGCATGTGGGAGATAATCGAAAACTCCCGGAACAGGGGATCGTATATCTCCACGGAAGAGAGCGCCCAATGGTCCGCGCCGTTTCCGCCCGTGAGCGCCACGCTGCCGTCCGGCAGTCTCGACGCAGTGTGGCCCGCTCTCCCAATCTTCATCAGGCCCGTGGCCGAGAAGGTGCCAGATTCAGGGTCGAACAGCGTTGCGTCAGCCAACGTCGTTCCATTCGTGTCTATCCCCCCCGCAATCAGTACCATCCCCTCCTCGAGCAGGGTTGCCGAGTGGTTGGATCTGGCAAACTCCGTGTCCGGTAACACCAGGAACCGCTTCTCCTGCGGTATGTATTTCTCCATTGGAGCGGGTTCGGTAGTTCCGCCCACGATCAGCATCGAACCGTCTTCCAGCAGTGTCGTAGTGTGGTCGGCGCGAGGATAGTTCATGTCCGGGAGCTGTGAGAATCCGCCGAGTGTGGGATCGTACATTTCAGCGGATGCGGTCCGAACCTTATGCAGAAGGTAGTCCGTCCTGAAGCCGCCCGTAATCAGCGCCGTCCCATCTTTCAGTAGGGTCGCGTTATGGCCATACCTGGCCGTCCCCAGGCTCCCGGCGTCCGAGAACTTTTCGGTCGCCAGTGAGAATAACTCCGCGGAGTCCAAGGTCTCCGAAGCGATCTTGAGACTGTCTTGCCCACCGACAATCAGCACGCTGCCATCGTCCAAGAAGGTCGCCGTGTGGTCTATGCGGCACGCCCCTTCGAAGTCAAGAAGTGTCGATCCGCGCCCAACCATGTAAAGCTCCCTGCTGCATGAGCCTCCTCCGCCTCCAACGAACAGAATAGACTGCTGAAACTGGGTGTCCATAATCAGCGTTGCCGTATGACTCGTCCTGTTTCTCGCCAGGTCTTCGACTCTGGTCACTTGGGGCCTCGCCGAGGCAGAGCCTATTTGATCGCCCCCACAGCTGGCGGACAACGCGACGGCGGCGATAAAAGCAGCTACTCTCGCTCTCCAAACCGCCGTCGCTAGTTCTCGTGGAGAGTACATGGACTGAGCAGTATCTGTCTCTTACCGATCGCTCCCGCCGGAATCGCCTTCAGCGTGCCGACCACAGTCACGCTGTCACCGACACTGAACGGCTCCGTGGGGTCCTCGTCCTGCACCCCGCGTTGTCGGCTCCTCTCCGAAATGGTCTGCATGTTGCACCGGATCTGATGCGTCTCAGACATGACTTCCCCGTTGATGTCCAGGTAAGGGCTGAAATTTCGGAAATCTCTGCCCTTCTTCTCGACTATCCCGGATATGGTAAGGGTGGAGTCGGTATACTTCGCCAGCACAGCCTCCGAGTCGGCTTTGTATTCTTCGATGAGATCTCCCGCCGCTATGATGTCCACACCGGCTTCTTCAGACGGGAGTTCTGCAAGAAGGTTGGTGAACGAATGCTGTCCGACCATGTCGGTCTGCTGCGACGACGAGTCGGCGCTGACATCAGAGGACTGGGCCGTAGTTCCCGCGCTGGTCGGGGCCGACTGAGAGATCGTCTGGCCAGGCGCCGCGGCGGTCTCAGGTCCTCCTCCACACGCCATCAGTGTGGTCGTTAATGCCAGAACCCAGACCCACGCTCCAAATATGCCCACTATTTTGTTCATAGCGATCACACCTGCCGTGCACTGGAATTCAGGAGCCGTTTATCTCCTATTACGGAAACTGCGGCCGATGTCATAGTCCGCCGCACACCTATTCGTGCCATCTTCCATGAATCCACTCTCCGAAATCCTGACCCTAGTCTATCACATAGCCCACAGACACGCTCGACCCTAATTTCTTCACGGGATTCTGAGATTCTCCCAAGTTATCACGACTGGAGCCTGATCCCCGGACATCTGGGGCGGATTCCAGCCCACTCCCGACAGCCCCACCTTGAAGACACCGGTCACTAGGTCCAAGTCGCCATCGCTGTCGATATCTTCGAGGTCTAAAGTGGGGCAATCCACGTGGAAGACTTCTATGGCGTGACGCTCAAAGCTCAGAGGCGCGATCTGCTCGTACCAGACCACGGCGTCCAGTTTCTGTTCGACCCGCTTGTCGTCCGGCAGGAATGGGTGGAATGCACACGCCACGATGTCCTGGTCGCCATCTACATCAATGTCTCCGGATTCGGCGCGATGCGCGCCCCGGAACGGCAACAACGGCTGCGGCATGAAGTGTCCGTCGCCTTTGTTCAACAGCAGTTGTACGCCGTGAAACGGCTGGAGCAGTCCACCGGCGTCGAAGCCGTCTCCATTCGTGATCAGCAGGTCTGGGTCTCCATCGAGGTCGAAGTCAGCGACCTCCAGTCCTGAGTATCCCCATGAGGGGTGTGGCGCTTGGAACACCACCCGGCGCTCGAAGTCCGCCCCTCCGCGACTGAAGTACACAGTCAGATCCTCGTAGTGCTCCGCGCGCAGTGCCACTATGTCCAACGCTCCGTCCCCGTCGAAGTCGCCTAGCGTCGTGTGCACTGGCCCGCCGCGACCATCCAGCAGCCTGCGGACGAACTTAGGACGATTCCAGTCGGAAGTGACATTCTCTAGCAGCCATAGTCCGCCCTTGTCCAGCGATCCGAACTCGCCGACGACCAAGTCCAGGTCGCCGTCGCCATCGAAGTCGGCCGCTTCCACGTCCACCACGCGACCGAACTTGTCGCCGAGTACATACTTGGAGAAGGCTCCGTCACTCTCGCGGCGCAGCCAGATCGCCTGACCATTGTCATGTTGAGCCGGCTCGAACGAGCCAAGATCCCCAACTAAGAGATCCGACCGACCGTCTTGGTCGAGGTCGGCGAGAGACGCGCGGGCGGGATGGGGAACCTCCGCTACGGTCCTGAAGCCCGCGTCCGGCCGATTTGGGTCGGCCATCATGACTAATCCATTCGCCATATCGGTCGCGACTATCCTCGTTCCACCGTCCAAGCGGAAGCTGTGCACTTGGACGTTGGACACGGCTCCCACAACGCCCCCGCCCTCGGTTCTATGGATTTCACTTCGTCTCAAGTCGAGTTTGCTGTCCGCTTCGCCTGTAGTTTGATCAACTATTTCCAACCGGACCGGAGCTCGGTCAGTGTACCAGTTTATCGTCTCCTGCTGATCGAGCGAACCTGCCAGAATGCCTTGCTCATCAATCTCGAACATACGCATGATCATCGGCGGCCAGGCCCGCTTGGGTAGGACTCTTGGTTCGGGCAACAGGTGGCAGGCGGCGCACTTCGCCTTGATGGTCGCCTCAATGGGTTGACTCGTCTCGCTCGGCGCCGTGGAGTCAGACACAATGGGCCGATGAGTCAGAGAAGGCTCGGAACCGGAGTCGGTGGGAGAAGAACAACCTAGTAGCAGTGTTGAGATTGCAATCAGTAGCGCGATAACCACGCGAGGCGCGAAACTGTCCAAATGACCGTCTATCACGGAGGGCGGGTAGATTCCCGTGCGGGCAGTTGGTGTCACCAGACGCTCCTCACTGACGTCGCCCAGGCCAACCTGAGATGCCGGATATGATACATCGTGGTGACTATTACCAGCCGGCGCGGTCTGCGTCGTCCTAGTTGCGCTCGCCGTGGCCTCGATGCTATGCGCGGGCTCAATGCACTGTCAAGGAAGGTACCTGCACACAAGACAGAATACAATTGCAATAACCGCGCTGTAGTGTTATGTCGTACTAGAGTTGCAGGGTGACATGCATATGACTCCCTGTCAGGAATGGAGTGGGCAGACAAATGAATCAGAGAAAGAAGGGTTGTGAATTGAGCTTAGACATAGAGAACCGCGACTCTCGTTCTAGATATGCAGGCCATACAGTGGGTGACCGACCGCGGTTATACTCTGACCTCGCCGCCTGGTTTCACCTGCTCACCGCTCCCCACGATTACCTGGAAGAGTCGGAATTTTACGCCTCACTTATTGTTGAGGCAGCGGTCGGCTCGGTGCGAACCGTATTCGAACTGGGATCGGGCGGTGGCAACAATGCCTCCCACATGAAGGAGCGATTCACCATGACGCTGTCGGACCTCTCTCCTGAAATGCTCGAGGTCAGTCGTCGGATCAATCCTGAACTCACGCATATTCGGGGCGATATGCGTTCTCTGAGGATCGATCACGCGCAGTTCGACGCCGTGTTCGTGCATGATGCAGTCACATATTTGATCTCAGAGGACGATATACACGCCATGGCCTCGACGGCCGCTTTCCACTGCCGGCCCGGAGGGGGAATTGTAGTCGTCCCGGACTACGTGCGGGAGGGCTTCACTCCTCCATATAGTGAACACGGTGGGCACGACGGCACGGACGGACGCGCCATACGCTACCTCATGTGGACTACGGACCCAGATACTACCGACTCGACTTACCTCACGGACTTCGCCTATCTGCTCCGAGAGTCTGATGGAACCGTCCGCGTGGAGCACGACCGTCACGTCCAAGGCATCTTTTCTACCTCTGTATGGATTGAAGCCCTCACGAACGCAGGATTTCATACGACCATGCGGTCAGATCCATGGGGACCGGCTCCTGTCTTCTGTGGTACAAAGCGCACCAACTGAATCAACGCATCGCGCTCCATGCAGTGACTTTGGATAAGAGTTGCAATACGATTTCTATCCAATTCAAATAAGCCACTTAGGACAAACTGGCCTACTGTTACGCTT
>JAAXHY010000012.1 GCA_012270665.1 Dehalococcoidia bacterium | reverse complement strand
GGAATCCGGGTTTATCGTCAATACGGTCAATCTGTGGGATCCCTTACCGTCTGGGCTGTGGACTGTGCAGATACGACACTCGTCGCGCTGACTCTCTCTGCGGGCTAGATGGCGAAGAACAGTATCAGGCTGACGCTGATGAGAGCGGCGCCCTCGATGAAGGCGGCGCCGAGGTTGCGGTCAACGGCCAGTTCGTCGGCCAGCTTTACGCGGGGGAACAACGCGAGGTCCACCAAGTACCTGATCGCATAGAGAAGCACGAAACCGACTATCGCGTAAACCAGGAAGGCGATGACGCTCTCGGTCCAGCCCACGAACTCGCCGAACACCGCTTTGAACACAACTATGCCTATCGCTATCAGGTTTCCTGCAAGCGCGACGCCAACAGCCACGTTATCTTTCTCTATCTCGTCGTGGATGTCGAAAGAGGTCGTCCACTCGTAGAAAAGGGTGTAGATGATCAGCGCGGCAAGGCCCATCACCAGGAACGCGGCCGCGGTCTCCGGTCCTCCGCCTTCTCCTGAAATCGAGCCGGCGATGACGAGGCCAACGGCGACGTACACGGCGAACTCCACCGCTCCCGTGCCTGCGTTGTGGTCGGTGACAATCTCCTCAACCGTACTGAAGTCGTAGAGCACCAGGCGATCAACGATTATCCTGGCTACGTTGAGTACCAGTATTCCGACGACCGAGTAAACGAACACAAGCCCAACATCGCGCCAGTAATCGGCGGTAAAGCCCAGGCTGTTGTCTATGACGACGGCGAAGGGCTGGTAGAGCGCGCCAAGAAAGACGATTATGACACCCAGATAGTAGCCGGAGATACTCAGCGCGAGAGCCACATTATCCTTCTGGTTGAGCTGCTCCTGAATTCTGTACGGGGTAGTCAGGTCCTGCGCCACTCGCGCTATGACCATCACAATCACACCCACAGCGACATACACGAGACCTCGCGGAATCTGTTCCAGCACGTCAATGAATATCTCAGCCATAATGCGCCTCTCTATTATCAAGTCCAGA
Source organism: Dehalococcoidia bacterium (assembly GCA_012270665.1). Next base: position 2,480 of record JAAXHY010000012.1, on the reverse strand, counting down.
CAATTTTGCCGCGCGCCACACTGTCTGAAGACTTTGGATTCCCGCGAAAGCGGGAATGACGATAAGTGTCAACACTGCCTGCTATGTACGCTCGCTATTTCTTGTAAACGGTTATCAAGTGGGGAGAAACACTGACGGAGGCGTAAACTTCGAACGGCAGGCCCTCCCTTTTGACCACCGTAACCGCTCCCTCCTCATCGTCCCTGATGAACTCCCAAATCCAGAAGCCCTCTCCATCAATCGAATCGCCCTTGAAATGTAGAACCTCATAGCTGTTTCGGTAGAAGTACCGCAGGCCCTCGTACTCTATGCTGTTCTCCAACGACTTGTGGTCATCCCATTCCACGAGAGTGTCATAGTCGAGGCCCACAGATGAGAGGCCGAGAGGCCGCTCCTGGGTGGTGGCGGATATATGCAGGCCGCCGTCGTCGGTCCACTCAAGACTCGCGTGTCGTTCACCATCCACTCCGATCACCTCGCGCGATTCGCCATAGGCGGATTCGAGGCGATTGATCTCATCCACTATCAAATAGGCATCGTCGCCAGTTTCCCAGAATCCCGGTATGAAGACGATATCCCCCACTCTCGCCGAGCGGATCGAATCATCGGCAGGCTCTTCACCTGACGCCTTCTTCTTCTTGCGGAAAAGCGATCTGAACATCTGTTAACACACGGCCTACATGGGCAAAGGAGTATGACTCTTCCAGCGGTTGATGGCCGCCTCCGCGCGCGGACTTATGGCATTCTGGACACGAACGTTCAACAGCGCGGGCCGTTCCATCTTGATAGCGCGTTCCAGCGCGGAAGGAAGTTCGTCCGGGTGCTCGACGAGTTCTCCATATCCTCCCAGACCTCTGACCACCTGGTCGTATCGGGACGGTAGAAGGTCCGTGGCAACGGGCTTGCCATACACACCCACCTGTATCTGCCTGTCTATTCCCCAAGCCGAGTCGTTTCCCATTATACCGACAATCGGAAGATTGTGCCTGACCGCGGTGTCGTACTCCATCGCGTTGAAGCCGAAAGCGCCGTCTCCCGTGAACATGAAAACACGTCTTTCGGGGTAGGCCGCCTTGGCGGCAATCGCAGTAGGAATTGACTGTCCCAACATTCCGAGCGGGGGCAGGTACCACCAGGTATAGGGCGACAGCGCCGGATTGTAGGCACGCCCGAAGTGGCAGAAGTCACCGCCGTCGTAAACGACGAAATCGTTCTGACGAATATGCTGCCTGACGGTCTTGTGAACGTACACGGCGTGCATGGGAGCGCTATTCGCGGCCAGTGTGTCCAGCATCTCTCTCTGGACGGCTCTCTGTTCGTTGAGACGACCGAGCCAGTCGGAGTCCGTCCAAGTGTGCTTGGAAGCCTCTTTGGCAATCTGACACGCCACCGCATCCACATCCCCAACTATTCCGACGTCCACACCCCTATTGCGCGCAATCTCAGCCGCGGATGGGTCAATCTGAATCACCTTCGCGTCTGAGGAAACGGTGGGCTCCATAGCGTATCCTACTATGAGGTCCTGCTTACGGCCCATCAGCACAACCGCATCCGCCTCTCTTAGAAGCCTTGCGGCGCGGTTGAGGCCGGAATCGAAGAAGCCGCAGCAGTAAGGATGCTCGTCAGAGACCAAGCCGCGCGCGTCGCCTTCGGTCATCATCGGTATCCGAGTCGTTTCCACGAGACGCTCGAGAGCCTCACCGGACCGCGAGTACGACCCCGCGCTGCCCACGATTATCAGAGGCCTCTCCGCAGCTCTGAGTATCTCAACCGCGTCGCGCACACGCCGCGAGGGAGCCTCCGGCGCGCCCAGGTCGCGGTATTCGCCAGGAGCGTAGAAGGACACTTCGTCTTCGGCGACGATCTGCTGCTGTATGTCGACGGGAATGGTGAGATGCACCGGGCCTCGCCTGCCTTCGTAGGCGGTCCTGAGGGCGGTGGCAATCATATCCGGTATGCGCCGGGCGTCGGTGACCATCCAGGCCGCCTTGGTGGTCGGCATTGCCATACCGACTTGGTTGATCTCCTGCATTGCCCCGCGACCCAGCTCGAGAAGTTCAGCGCTGCCACTTATGGAGAGCAGAGGGCTTTCGGAGTGCATGGCGTTGGCCAGACCGGGAATCGCATTGGCAAAACCGGGGGTGGTGTACATGGCGACCCCCGGCCTGCCTGTCATCCTACCCCAAGCGTCCGCCATGTGCGCGGCGGCCTGCTCGTGGCGCGTATCTATGAAGCGAAACCCATCATCCGCCATAGTGTCCAGCGCGGGCAGGATGTGGTCGCCGGCGAGGGTGAAAACGGTATCTACACCTTCAAGTTTCAACGCCCTCGCGATAAGTTCACTACCCAAAACCGACTTGGATCCAGACATACCTTCTCCTCAGTTCGACAAGCGGATTGATTCGGACTTTGGATATTTTATAGACACGCGCTACGTTTGCCAACGCGGGAAGGGATTGTTTATAATCGCAAAAGCGGAA
>JAAXHY010000347.1 GCA_012270665.1 Dehalococcoidia bacterium | reverse complement strand
TTGATTATCTCCTTGCGGGAACGGAATGCCTCTACCTTGGCGGTGAGACGCTGTTCCGCGCGAGTGAGTTTCTCCTGTTCCAATTCGAGTTGGGCTATCTGTTCGTCCAGTCCTTCCAACTCGATCAAAGCGGTCTGTTTTCTCTGGAGCGCCATGCGGGCCAAGTCTTCCCTGCCCGCCGCCATTGCCTGTCGAGCCTGATTCTCCACGTTGGCTATGCTGGCCCTGACTTTCTCGGCCTGGAGTTGGAGCCTGCGCTTGGTGGTAACCATCTCGACTATGCCGCGCTTGACGTTCTGAAGCATCTCACGCTGTTTTTCGTATGCATAATCCAGGTTCTCAGCGGGATTCTCCGCGTCATCCACCAGCCTATTGATCTTGGCTTTGACTACCGTTGATATTCGGGACATGAGGCCCATTTTCCCAACTCCCTAACAATTCATATGACCCATCATCCAACCTAGTAATGTGTATTTCAGAAATCGGAGGATTTCCTGCCGGTGAACATCGAGATGATCCCGACGACCACAATCACGATTCCGAGAATAATCAGGATTAGTCCAGTGAGGTCTATCAGCCACTGTATGATGCCCAATCTGAAGACGAGACCCAGTAGTACGAGGACGACCCCAAGCACCAACAGGCCAAAACCGCTCAGCTTAGTCATTGTTTCTACCTTTCATATTGCTTGCCGCGCGCCCAAGTGGGCTTTCCCGACCTCGACGATATCCATTTCAATCTTAACTCAATATGGGCGGCGATAAAAGTCAAACGACTGCCTCCACAGGGCAATCGTATACAAATGTCAGCGGATTCCAAGCCCATACTGACAACCGACAGCCAAACACTATAAACTAGCGTCCAACAACCAAAGCGGAACGGAGCGCACAAGACGACCATGCCGCCCACCTAGACAGACAGGCCGCTGACGCCCAACGACGGCGTATATTACCCCGAATCCACTAGAACAGGTTCAAGGAGAGACCTATGACTATCTCAGCATCGGCAATGGAACAGGGCAACGTCGGCCAGCAAGCGACCGGGCGTCCGGTAGTCTATGGCACACAGGGAGTCATATCCAGCGGACACTATCTCACATCCATGGCAGGGATGCGTATGCTGCTGTCCGGCGGCAACGCATTCGACGCGGTAGTAGCCGCTGGCTTCGCCGCCGCCGTCACCGAGCCTATTGCTTCGTACTCGCTCGCAGCCGAGGGCGTGTTCATGCTGTATCACGCAGAAAGCGGCGACCTGCTTTCTCTGAGCGGACAGGGGACGGCCCCGAGGCTGGCCACGGTGGACTGGTATCAGTCTCAGGGACAGGACGAGATTCCGACCGGCCCCGGCCCTCTGGCGCATCTCAGCTTCACCGTCCCCGGTGTTGTCGCGGCATACCTTTCCCTACTGGAAAAGTACGGCAGCAAGACGGTGGGCGAGGTTCTGGAGCCTTCCATCCACTATGCAGAGCGCGGCATCCCCAACTACGAGTATATGCTCGAAAGAATAGACGGGCCCGGAACAAGAAGCCAGTGGGACGAGTATCCACCGGGCGGAACGGACGTATTCTACGACGACGGCAGAGTGCCTGAACCCGGCTCGCTGCTTGTCCAGAAGTCGCTCGGCCTGATACTGCGGAAGTTGGTGGAGGCCGAAAGCGCGGCGCCCGGTCACAGGGTTGACGGCGTGAGAGCGGCGCGCGACTGCTTCTACACGGGCGAGATAGCGCAGATAATCCACGACTGCGCGCACCGAGTCGGCGGCATCCTGGGTCTCAAGTCTCTGGCTTCCTACGAAGCCAAGTATGAGACGCCGCTCAAGACCTCCTACATGGGACACGAGGTACATGGTCAGCGAACCTGGACCCAGGGCGCGGTTCTAATGCAGGCGCTCAACATACTGGAGAACTTCGACCTGCGAAGCATGGGGCACAACTCCACGGCCTACATCCACACCGTCAGCCAGGCGGTCAATCTCGCGTTCGCGGATCGCGAAGCCTACTACGGCGACCCTGACTTCGTCGAAGTACCCATTGACGGCCTGCTGTCCAAGGAATACGCCAAAGAGCGCGCGGCGATGATAGATCCAAACAGCGCGATGCCGGAACTTCCGCCTCCGGGCGACCCATACAAATACTCCAGTATGTCGGGAGTGGCGGCGCAGCCTCGTGAAACGGTTCCCACGGCGGCGGCCGACGGTGGAGGCGCGGACAGTGGAACGACGCACATTTCGTCCATAGACCGCGACGGGAACATGGTGTGCGCAACGCCTTCGGGCGGGTCGTTCGGCAAGTCGGTGTACTTCCCTGAACTCGGCTGCGCGCTCAGCACTCGTATCGAGATGTTCAACTTCGAGGACGGCCACCCTAACCGCCTCGAGCCATTCAAGCGTCCGAGGACGACGCTGGTCAACTACATGGTCACCAAAGACGGCGCTCCTGTCATGACGGTCGGCTGTCCCGGCGGCGATCACCAGGCGCAGGCCAATATGCAGCTAGTCCTGAACTCGTTGCTCTGGGGTATGAATCCACAGGAAGCGGTCGAGGCTCCCAGGTTCGCAAGCCAGGGCGTGCGCAACAGCTTCTACCCTCACACCTACTACCCAGGCCAACTTGGGGTGGAGCCGGGTATATCCCAAGCTGTTGTTGAAGAACTCAGGGGCATGGGGCACGACATCGTGAGCGTTGCGAGCGCAGGGATGGGAGCGACTGTAAACACGCGGGATCCTGAGACCGGTGTACTGGCGTCCTCAGCAGACCCGCGCCGCGCCTGCTACGCGCTGTCGTGGTAGTGAGGTGGAACTGCCTGCGCTGACTGACTGAGGCACAAGAAAATCGCAATGGGGAGGTCTGTTTGCGGCCTCCCTATTGTTGTCTTCGTCAGCCTTTCTGGTGCCGCTCGACCATCTTCAGGAAGCGGTCGAAGAGGTACTCGTTGTCGCGGGGGCCTGGCGACGCCTCGGAGTGGTACTGGATGCTCATTATCGGCAGCGAGCGATGCTCGAGGCCCTCAACGGTGTCGTCGTTCAGGTTGACGTGGCTGACTTCGATCTCGGACGGCAGGCTGTCCGGGTCAACCGCGTAGCCGTGGTTCTGCGCGGTGATATGCACCCGCCCGGTGGCTATCTCCTTGACCGGATGGTTGCCGCCCCGGTGTCCGAACTTCAGCTTGTAGTTCCGACCGCCGAAGGCGCGGGCGATTATCTGGTTGCCAAGGCATATGCCCATTATGGGGACATTGCCGATGAGCCCCTTGGCGGCGTCAACCGCGTAGTCCAGCAGTTCCGGGTCACCCGGCCCCGGGGACATTAGTATGCCGTCCGGCTTCAGCGCGAGCAGGTCTTGGGCAGAGGTGGTGGCGGGATATGCCATAACTTCACAGCCACGGGCGCGGAGATTGCGGAGTATGTTGTACTTCAGTCCGCAGTCATCAACCAGTATCTTGAAACGAGTCTCGGCGGGGTCGGCGCCCTGTACGGGCTGGTTCCAGGGATATGGCGAAGAAGTGGATACTTCACGAACGAAGTCTGTACCTTCGTATGTCGGCAAGTCCTTGAGCCGAGCGAGCGCCTCTTCGGGAGACTCGTCCACCGCGATAGTTCCCATCATCACGCCCCTCGAACGCAGGCGACGCGTGACGGCGCGAGTGTCCACTCCGCTTATGCCCAGAACGCCCTGCGACCTGAGAAACTCGTCGAGCGTCATCTCGCTCATCGGATGGCTTGGCGCGTCGCAATGCTCGCGCACCACGAAGCCGGACACCCGTATCTCACGCGACTCCGAGTCCTGCCGGTTGATGCCGTAATTGCCGATGAGTGGGTAGGTCGGCACGACTATCTGGCCGGCGTAGGACGGATCGGTGAGGATCTCCTGGTAGCCGGTCATGGATGTGTTGAAGACGACCTCGCCGTGGGTCTGGCGCGAGGCGTCGCCGAAGGCGAAGCCACGATAGGCGGAGCCGTCTTCGAGTACGAGGTGGGCGCGTTGTTGGTTCATATCGCTAGTGTTCTCATTGTTGAATAGGAAGTTGCCGACAGCGAATCTGCCCCTCGGTCACGCTGATGATAGATCCATCATCAAGCGAGTCCCCGAACTCATGAATGACTCTCGTCAGATACATATTCACCGAACCAGGTCGCATACTATGGAGGCGAAATACAATGACGCTGGGGGACTGGTCCCCACTGGCAGCTAGAATATCTCCGAAATCCAAGTCATGCGTCAAGAGGACGCGCCCCTCCTCACGAGCCTTCTGCAATATATCTGGGTCTGGCATCCTGTGGAGACCTTGTTCACCCAAGTGAGTGGCCTCATATCCAAGCCCTACAAGGAACTGGACGGTTATCGGTGAAATTCCCATATCCGCCAAAAACCTCATATTGAGGCAGGTTCCAGTGGATGCACTCTTTCCTCTGCCAGCCAAGCCGCATACTTAAGACTCTGAGAGATGTCTTCTGAATCAAGATATGGGTAAGTCCTGATAATCTCCTCCTCAGACATACCATCGGCGACGAGGTTCAGCACGAGCGACACCGTCACGCGCATTCCTCGGATGCAGGCGCGACCACCCATAACGTGAGGATCAAACGTTATCCGGTCGAATGCGAGCATCTTTGCCTCCCATCATTAGTTGTCAGATATCCTCTATAAAATCCCGGCTGGCCGCAATTCCTCTACTACCTGATCCCAAGAAAGAACAGTTCACTCATCCAGTAACCGCGTACTCTAATGTCCTTGGATTCTCGATACGCCTGGATGCATCCAGTACCTCCATCCCAACGACATTGCCCTGCTCATCATAGTCTATTATGACGCCGGGCTTATCCTCGTCGCTTTCCTCGATATCCGAGTCATTCAGCAGGATTCTCAGAATGTCAGATTCCTGATCATATGTCACTTTCATGCTGTTCTCCAGTATTTCCGTATCTTACTTGTCCGGTAAACAGTAACTACGGTGGGTGGCGATGTATGGTCGTCTATAATCGCGCGCAACAAATATATCTTGTTTCCTCCAAAGTCAACCTTAGACTGGTAAATTCTTCGTCCCATATATGTCGATACTATTTTGTGAGGCCGCTCTAGTACGTTGCGAAGAACATGGAGAGGGATTTTCCGACGCGCCATCTC
>JAAXHY010000499.1 GCA_012270665.1 Dehalococcoidia bacterium | reverse complement strand
GAGCGTGCATCTGGAACGCCGCATTCAACGCCGAGCGGTATCCCATCTCGTCCTGCATCCTGTTCATGGAGGACTTGGACATCCGGAGCGCGAACGGGTCCTGCAAGGCGATGCGCTGGGCAAGGCTCATCGTTTCCTCTTCGAGCACATCGCGAGGCACGACACGGTTGACGAGACCGAGCTTCTGCGCCTCCTGGGCGTCTATCCAGTCGCCGGTGAACAGATACTCCTTGGCCTTGCGGAATCCGATCTCCCAGGGAAGGCTGGCGAATTGTACGTGCGGCCCTCCCCACCGGACTGTACGGTCCGAGAAGCGCGCGTCCTCGGACGCGACTATTAGGTCGCATGCTGTCGCGAGGATCAGCCCGCCCATGATGCATACGCCCTGCACTTGGGCAATAGTCGGCTTCGGTGCGTCGCGCCAGCGAAGTGAGTTTGCCAGGTGAAGGTCCCAGCCACGTTGATACGAACCAGGTATTCCCGGACTATAGGAACGTCGCTCCCTGTCGGCCTGTTCCTGAGGACTGCCTAGATCGTGACCGGAAGAGAAGTGGTCCCCAGTTCCGGCGACTATGATGACTCGCACTGATTCATCGTCGACGGCCTTCATGAGCGCGTCGTCGAACTCCTCCAGCATAATGCGGCTTTGAGCGTTGCGGACCTCAGGGCGGTTGACCGCTATCTTCAGCACGGGACCAGTCTGGTCAAGCAGCAGGTTTTCGTAAGTCATGGCCCGGGTTCCTAGGTTGAGGATTCGTCTGGCTTTGCGCCTACTAACTCCATTCAGGCGGTTCTTCAGAAGTCTGTGGAGAGGCTCCTTGCCCGGTCTCCCGCGTCATGCCGATATGGAAGAGGGCGTCGCCTTCATGTGCGAGAGGCAGGTTAGTACGGCCCACTATCACGCCATCAGCAGGCGATCTGATCTCGGTGTCCTCCTCGCCCAGGGGATCGGAAACGACGGCAAGTACCTGTCCGGTCTCTATCTGAGTACCGATCGGTTGCTTGGATCTGATTACGCCGCTGGTTGGCGCCCTCACCCAACGACTTGAACGCAAAATGATGGAATCGCGTGAAAGACCGTCACGTTTCCTGGCGGGCAACATGCCTAAGTCCTCCATGACCCGGACCACACCCCTTACGCCGGCCCTGGTGGCAGCCTCGTCAAAGCGGAGCGCTTCGCCGGCCTCATATACGATTACAGGAACGTCTAGCTCGTTGGCCGCGCCGCGCAGACTTCCCTCCCTGTACCCGGAATACAACACGACTGGGGCGCCAAAGGCGCGCGCCATGCGCTGCGCTTCACAGTTATCTACATTGACGCGAATCTGCGGAAAGTTCTCCCTGTGCACGGCTCCGGTGTGAAGATCGACGCCGTGGGTTGAGTTTGAAAGCACCTGGTCGAGAAACATATTGGCTAGGCGGGCGGCCAGTGAGCCTCTGGCAGACCCTGGAAACGAGCGGTTGAGGTCTCGACGGTCCGGCAGGTATCTACTGAGATTCAAGAAGCCAGGCACGTTCACTATGGGAACTGCGATTAGAGCTCCTCTGAGGCGCCTCAGGGCAGCCAGCTTCATGATTCGTCGTATGATCTCTACTCCATTAATCTCATCTCCGTGAATGGCAGCAGAAACGAACAGTACAGGCCCCGCCCGTGGGC